>NZ_JAWQUO010000100.1:0-1070 GCF_033446605.1 Iodobacter sp. CM08
CAGAACGCTTCATGGCTATCCCTCAGCTTTTTAAACGGCGTAGCTACGCCAGGAATATAGGTTTTACGGTATAAAAGTGGATCGGTTCCCGGCCCTTTTAAATAGGGCTCATCGGCCTTGGCTGTGCCGCTTAATAAAGCCAGCTGCGCCATCGTGCCCTTGCCAGGATAAGCCTCGTAGAGGCGGGCCACATTGCTATGGCAGTATTCGGGCGTATCGCGATATTTATTGTTATTGGTGCCATCGAAAAAAAAGCCGAGAAAGATGTCTTCTTCACAGGTGAGGCAGGAAGGCTCGTCAAAAGCTATCCCACTAACAATTTGCTCTGCACCATCTAGCATCAGAGGTGAGGGGCGGCAAAGCTCAGCAAATCGGGCGCCCATATTATTCTTCCTCAAAGGTTAATGAGCACATTTTCTTGTCAACATTCCACTTGTCTAAACACTCATTAATTAACTGTTTACACGCCTCTCTATTTATTGGTGGATTGCTAGATGTTCTAATAGCTTTTTCTGTACACGACTGCCGCATTCTTGCTGCTCGCTCTTCAAATGACCCAATCCGATACTTAGGCAACGACTGCATACAAAATTTCTTCGTATTTTTCTTTAAACACGCTTCCAGCGGAGGCGCTTTGATTTTGCCTGGCCAATCTGGGTGCGCTGGTTCGACGGGCGAGGCGAGCACTTCCAACTGATGCTCGGGGTAAAACACCAGATACACATCGCCCGGCTTTTGATAGCGGGGTATTTCCTGTGTTTGCCGGTAAATTTCAGGGCGAATTTCCTTATCGGCCTCTTGCCATTCCACCTTGATTTTAATCCCCGGCCGCCAGACTTTAGGCAAGTTCACGCAGCAGCTTTTGGCCCCACCCGCCGCCAGCGGCACAACAATCCCTCCGGCAATCGCTTCTTTTGGGCTGCCGCCCGACACATCAAAGGCGGTGTATTTAATTTCTAAATCGGCGTTGTAATTCACCTGATCCACCGACACCGTTACGCTATCAGCAGGCACTGCCGCTACGGCGGCGTCATCAGATGAGGGCTCTTTTTGGCAGGCAAACAATAATG
>NZ_JAWQUO010000101.1:0-1045 GCF_033446605.1 Iodobacter sp. CM08
GCTCTGTCTGCGTTAACAGTTGAAATACGTTCTTCTCGCTATACTGAAATATAGGTCGCAAGGAGAAAGCATCATGAAATCTTCTGTATTTCACGAATGGATGAAATCTTTGCCGCAATTGAGTCACGTGCAGCGGATTCATCTACTCGAAGCGCTCAATTTATCGATCAACCAAGATGAGATCGCTTCCAGTCTTGAAGAGAACAACGTACCGCAGTGCAATCGCTGCGGCGGCTCACACTATTACCGCTGGGGGAGGCAAGCGGGATTGCAGCGTTATCGTTGCCGTGATTGCCGACATACCTATACCGTTTTATCCGGCACGCCGCTGGCACGACTGCGACACAAAGACCAATGGCTGCAATACAGCAAAGCCTTGATTCAGGGGCTAACTGTTCGTGCCGCAGCCACTGAATGTGGGGTACACAAAAACACGAGCTTCCGTTGGCGGCACCGTTTTTTGACGCTCCCTTCGCGCCTTAAACCCCGATTATTACAAGGTATCGTTGAGGCTGATGAGACCTATTTTCCTTTGTCTTTCAAGGGATCACGCCATCTGCCACGTCCCGTACATCGGCGCGGGCATGCGCTCCGAAAAAAAGGGACGGGCAAAGATCAAGTCCCCGTTTTGGTGTTACGCAATCGGCAAGGAGTTACCACCGATTTTAAATTACTCGTTGCGAATACGAAGAGTATCGAGCCGGTACTGTCTGCTGTTCTGGCTCCTGATGTCATGCTGTGCAGTGATGGCGCGGCGGCCTATCGTTTGGCAACAGCACACTTAGGCCTCAGCCACTGTGCCGTGAATCTCAGCCAAGGCATCCGTGTTCGAGGGGCTTATCATGTGCAAAATGTGAATGCATATGATAGTCGACTCAAAAATTGGATGACTCGTTTTCATGGCGTGGCCACCAAATACTTGGAAAGCTATTTAGGCTGGCGGCGATGGTTAGACCGCGCAGGCCAAAATATCACGGCAAAATCAGGGATTGAGCAGGCGATAGGAAAAAATATCCTTTTCAACTATTAATGCAGACAGAGCCTT
>NZ_JAWQUO010000011.1:0-142788 GCF_033446605.1 Iodobacter sp. CM08
CAGCCCCTTTTGCATCTGGATTGGGTTGATTGCCATGACGACCACTCCACAAAAGAACGTTCGTTCACCTTAGGCCTTTTAGGTGGTTTGAGCAAGGAGGTTGAGCAAGAGACATAATCAGGAAGATTTAAAGCCCTGATTGGCCTGCATGGTTTGCCATAGCTGCTGCCAACTAGAGTGCTGGTTCACTTTGCGCTGCCAGCGCGGTGCATAGTAGATAAGGGCGAACAAGGCCACTGCCAAGATGGCTGCAAAGCTCAAACCGTAACGGCCAAGATGGCTAGGAATGGTGGCTACAGGCCGGGTTAAAATCCAGCTTGGAATCACGCTGGCTAAAATCACCCCTAGTAATCCAGCACCTTCACGCCATGCCGCCGCGCCAAGTAGCGCCGCATTTGAGTTAGATTCATCAGCCGAAAGCCGAGCGCCCCATGATAAATACGCAATGCTGAGCATGCTATGGGCGGTATAAGCCACCACCAGCATCACCGCCAACCATGCACCAAGATATGCTGTGGATACGGGGGGCAGCCAAAGCCCTAAAAAAGCCAAACCCAGCAAAACAGCGCCAGCAATAAGCCAAGGATTAAGCCCGCCATGCAGGCGATCAATATAGCGCCCTAGCCATGGATCTTGCAGGGTATCCACTAGCCGTGCCAAAAATAGCACCCAGCCAGTGCTGGCCAAAGCCAAGCCCAAATTGCTGCTGTAATACGCGGGGATTTGCACATACACCGGCAACGCCGCCATTGCCAGTGGCAGGCCCAGTAAGCCGTAGGCCATCATGCGCCAGCGTGGATGCGTTGCGCGACTCATTTTGCGCTACCTAATAATTGCTCACGCAAGCCGCTATCCTTAGTGCGCTCATCAAACCAGATAGCAAAAAAAGCTTTAGCAAATTCTGGATCACGAATATCCGCAAGTAGCTGATTGCGATTATAAAAACGACAGCCTTGATTTGGCAAAAAGACCCCAATCAACTGATCGCCTTCATTAACATTGGTAAAGGCGCGATACATTTCACCTTCCCAACGTTTGAGCTGCTCAGCGCTGTATTGCTTGCCAAATAAGCGCTTGATTTCATCGATGCTGGTTTCAACAAACTGAGTACGGCTAATGCTACGGTGGTAAGTCAGCTCCAAAGCAAATGGGGCGTTAAGGCTAAATTGCGGGCTTTCACTCCATAATTTAGCGGTATAAATCCGCAGCCTAAACCAAGTCAAATCGCCGCTGCCTAAGGCCTTAGCTTGCGGTAGCTCATCGCGCCATGTGGCAGCGCTAGCAGGTAAAGCGATGCTAGCCAGAGCGATCAATACGCTGAGAGCAATCTTGCGCATTTTAGTGATCCTTATGCAATAAGAATTGCACGACATCGGTCTTGCCTTCATCAAAGCCTGCTTCACAATAGGCAAAATACAGCATCCAGATTCGCATAAAGCGCTCATCAAAGCCTTGGTCTGCAATCGCTGCCGCTTCATTACGGCAAGCGACCTTCCAGCGGCGCAGCGTTTCGGCGTAATCACCGCCAAAATGATACTGATCGGTGGTTTTAAGGCCTGCCGATTGCGCCTTGGCAACAAAGCGCTCTGGGCTGGGCAACATGCCGCCTGGAAAAATATACTGCTGGATAAAATCCGTGCCGCTGCGATAACGCTCAAAGGCATTTTCATCAATGGTGATACTTTGCACCAAGGCTTGACCGCCCACCTTTAAGCGCGCCGCCACAGTTTTAAAATATTCTGGCCAGAATGCCTCCCCTACGGCCTCAAACATCTCAATTGACACAATCGCATCATATTGGCCAGTCAGATCGCGGTAGTCGCATAACTCCAGCTGCACCAGCGAATTCAAACCTTGCCGTGTAATCCGCTCTTGGGCAATGGCGAGTTGCGCCGCAGAAATGGTTACGCCATGCACATCAATGCCTTGCCGCGCGGCGTATGCAGCAAAACCACCCCAGCCGCAGCCAATTTCAAGCACTCGGCTACCCGCACTGAGTGCTAGCGTATCAATAATCCGCTGATATTTATTGAGCTGGGCCTGCTGCAGGCTTTGCGCATAATCACCATGAAACATCGCGCTAGAATAGGTCCAAGTTGGATCAAGCCAAAGCTGATAAAACGCATTACCAATATCGTAATGGGCATGAATATTTTTGCGGCTACCCTCACGGGTATTGCGTCTAAATAGGTGCTTAAGCCGATACCATAGCGTTGCCAATTTACCGCCAAACACCATTTTATCCAGCACGTTTTGATTACGAATCGCCAGCCGCAGTAAGGCCGTTAAATCTGCTGAATCAATCCAGCCCGCCTCATAGCTTTCGGCAAAACCAATATCACCCGCGCGTAAAATTCGCTGGCAGGCGCGCCAATCGTGAATCTGCAAAGTGGCGCTTGGTGGCTGATGCAAATCGCCAAACATCAGATGGGTACCCTCTGGCGTGATCAATTGCAAATGACCGTGCTGCAGTCGGGCTAATAGATTCAGAAACAATTTAGCCGCCGTGGGCGCACTACGGCTTATCGTTTGCAGAGCTTGAGATTGACTCATGATGATTTATCCTCTGACACAGTCAAAGAAGTGGTGGGTGGAGCGGGTTGGCTAAAAAATGGCACACGTTTTCGCCATAACTTGAAGGCTTGCCAATGAATGCGGGCGAATACACCCAGCGTCAAGAAAGGCTGGGCCAAGAGCGCGCGGCGCAACGTGGCGCTATTTAAATCTTGGATATGGCCACCTATTGAGGTCTTGAGCAGCAGGCCATGGTGATCAAAATAATCAATCCCTACCCACGCCGTGCTGGCGGTATCACGAAACCTAAATTGATAATGCCCAGCTACCTCGCAAAACGGCGAAACATGCAGCATTTTTTTGCTTTCAATACGGGTGTGGCTCTGGATACCGTCTTCTTCAAAGCCAACAAGTAAATAGAGGTGGGTTTCGCCAAAGGTGTTGTTTACTTCGGCTAACACAGCGCGCAACTCGCCACTTTGGGCGTAGCAATACCAAAAGCTCACCGGATTAAATACCCAGCCCAATACGCGCGGAAATGTATGCAGCCAAATCTCGCCATCGGCTGCAATCTGATGCTTAGCCAGCAAATCACGCATCCAATGTTCTAGATCACTGCCATCTTTGGGGCCGTAATCAGCGGTATGCACCGAAACCGCTCGTCTGCAGTTAATCCCAAACCAAGCGGCCTTGATTTCATTAAGCCGCGCTAAATTAAGTCGCAGGCAAAACACCGGATACACAAAGCGATTCTTCGCAGGGCGCACACGCTGGTGCATCACTTGCCCGCTAATAATTTGGGCCGGAGCGCTCATGTTAGTGCCGCCCAATCAGGAGCCAAACCAAAACCCTGAGCCACCCTAAGCGCAGATTTCAAGCCATCCTCATGAAAACCATAGCCCGTCCATGCGCCAGCAAACCAAGTGTGATTTTGGCCTTGGATACTCGGCAAGCGCTGCTGAGCAGCAATGGCCCCATGATCAAACACGGGATGCTCATACTCAAACTGCCCCAGTACTAACTCTGGCGCGGGCGGCGAGAAAGGATTGAGCGTTACAATCACCGGTGATTTAAACGCTAAATTTTGCAATTGATTGAGTAGATAACTCACGCAAACAGGGCGTTGCCCATCCACGCTGGCCCCGCCAAGGTAATTCCATGCCGACCAAACCTTGCGCCGCTGTGGCAGTTGGGCTGGATCGGTATGTAGCACCGCAGTATTGGCTTGATAGCGCACGGCAGAGAGAATTTGCTGCTCTGCCTCGCTGGCATCGCTCAGCATATTGAGCGTTTGTGGCGCATGTGTAGCAAACACCACCGCATCAAATAAATCCACACCAGCAGGGGTATACACCGTTGCGCCAGCGCCCCGACGTTCAACTTTAGCAACTGAGCAATTGAGCCTAATCTCAGCACCGCTGTTGGCATTCAAGCTGGCGGCAATTTTGCGCACATACTCACGCGCACCTCCTTTTACCGTTTGCCACTGCGGGCGATCATTCACTTGCAATAGTGCGTGATTTAGGCAAAACCGTAAAAAAGTAGCGGCAGGAAATTGTAAAATATCATTGGGCGCGCTAGACCAGATCGCCGCTGCCATCGGCAGTAAATAGGCATCACGGAACATCGCCCCATAGCCACCTGCGGCAATGAGCTCGCCCAAGGTGGCCCCATTAGCAAGCGACTGGCTTAGGTTGGCTTGCGCTGCGGCGTTAAAACGTAAAATATCGCGCAACATGCCAATAAAACTGGGGGATAGAATCCGCTGCCGCTGCGCAAACACGGTATCCAGATTTGTACCCGCCCACTCCAGCGTTCCCTCATCGAGCGAAACACCAAATGACATATTGGTGGCATACGTTGCTACATCCAGCTCGGCAAATAGCGCAATCAAATTGGGGTAGGTGGCTTGATTGAATACCAAAAATCCAGTATCTACCGCTTGAGTTTGCCCTTCTAAGCTCACCTCCACCGTATTGGTATGGCCACCTAAGTAGCTGCCCGCTTCAAACAACACCACATCATGCGCACGGCTTAAAAAGTATGCACTGGCCAAGCCAGAAATACCGGAGCCAATAATTGCGATGCGTTGCCGAGTATTTGTCATGTTTTTTTGCCATTAAGCCAGTCGGTGAGTGTGCTTGCTACTACTTCAGTGCTAAGATTACTACTGCTTCAGAATAAAATCTACTAATTAGTATCGGAATTTACCAATGAGTATACTTAGTCGACTAAGTTTCAAAGATCAGGCCTTTAAACTGCGTGAAAGCGCCATCCTCGATGCCACCACGGCGGTACTAAGCACCAAGGGCTTTGATCTCATGACGATGGACGACATCGCCGGTGCCGTGGGTATTTCCAAACCTAGCCTCTACAAGCACTTTAAATCTAAAGAAGATTTAGTCGGTGAAGCGCTGATTCGCCTGATTGATGGTGCCGTTGATTATCTGGCGCAGCTAGATAACACGCTCAGCCCCATAGGCAAGCTAAGTGCCTTATTAGAATGGGCGTTGCGAGTACGCTTGGAAGGCGGAATGCCCTTTTTGCCCTCTACCAGCCCGCATGTGCGTGACATGCTGATGCGCAATATGAGTTATGTGTTGCGGGTAATGAAGCTCAATGGCCAGCTAGAAAAACTGGTGGCCGCAGCGCAAAAAACCGGCGATTTAAATCCAGATCTACCTAGCGACGTGATCTTGTTTAGCTACTACTCTAGAACCTGCGATCCTGCCGCCGAGTTTCTGCAAAAATTCAGCAAAATGCCTCACGACGACATCGTGGCTCATATGCTGAAAGTTGCGTTTAATGGCTTAAAAACCTAAGGCATGCTGCAATCTGTAAAAAATATTGCTGTTACAGGCCACGTTTTCTATTTCAATTCATAAAAATTGAACGTGTCCTATTTTGTATTTAGTCCTAAATTGAGCCCAAATGGGGAACAACCGATGAAGCATCCAGTGAGAAGCTGGCATCCCAAAAAACTAGCCAATACCAAGTGGACGGCGCTTGTGCCGCAGCAACGTGAAAAACACTTTCTTGTCGTCAAAATCGAATTCGATCCCAATGATGTGCAAAAAGTAGAGCAAATCACTCTGGAAGCGGTGATCAGCAAACGGCATTTCACATTGCACTGGAGCGCCCTTGAAGATGAGACACAATGGCGTGCGGGCTGGCTGTAACACAACAATTTGATATGGCTTACTGACTATGCCTCTTGCTCAATCTCATTATAAATATCGCAGGACGGGTAAAACCCACGGGTTTATTCGGTATTGCTTGCGGGTTTCACCCGCCCTACAAACTCTAAAACCAAGCACTCAAGAAATCCATCTACACAGAGCCCATTGAGCAAGAAACATAATCAGGTATTGTTTTGTAAAAATACTGCACTGGGGTAGAACACTATGGTTCAATACTCAGAGGCTTATTGATGCCATTACAAAATTAAGCTATATATTTTTAATAAAAAAATCAAAGGATAGCTTTTTATTTTTCAAGTCAAAAAAATAAAATATAGACATCCAGATTAGCGATGAAGGTCTAAAAATTAACTTAATTATTGAGGAATCAAGCCCTTCTGCTTTGCATCTTTAATAGCATGATTAAACTCAACTAAGAAAGCCTGCATCTTCATAGACTTATGAAACGCTAAATGAACCGGATCGCGGACGAGTGGCTTACTCAAATATACAAACTGATCGCGCTTATTTAACAACTCAGGATCTTTTTTTAACATAGCATCCAAGCTATGCTCTGCATTATTGACTACGGCACAATCAACCCGATCGTAAAGTAGCTTTTTTAAACGCACATCGGATGCATAATTAACGTCGACCTGAAACAATTTTGCCGCCAGTGCATTATCAAACTCCTCTCCATAGCTAGCCGCATTGGTTACGCTAATTAGCTTGCCTTTTAGATCTGCCACCGAGTGAAAAGGAAACTCTTTGCCTTTTTTTACGACCAAACCAACAATTGACTCATAAAATGGTTCGGAAAAATCAAACACCTCAAGTCTTGCTTTGGTTTTAGATAAGCCAACAATTCCCCCTTTCCCTTTTTCTGCCAGCAAATAAGAACGCTTCCAAGAGGCCATATCTACAATCACTTTATTGCCACTTAATTGCTCGTAATGCTTAATCAGGGTATAGCCAATTCCATCTTCTCGGCCCTGCTCATTACGAAAAGTAATAGGCCGGTAATCATCACTGGCAAAAATAATCATCTCATCCGCCCAAAGTGCAGGGCAAAGACATAAAAATAAAAACAACCCAAGCATAACTCGCATGTTCTACATCCTTATCCAAGCCGAACTTATATAGATTAGCCCATTAAAAACCGACTCGCATTATCTTACTGCCAATAAAAAAACCCCAGAATTGCTTCTGGGGTTTTTGAGGTGTTTAATTCAAAAGAGAATTAAATCATGCCTTTAGACTTCAACAGCTCAAGCATAGTCGAGCCAAGCTCTGCTGGGCTGCGTGTGTAGGCGATGCCTGCACGCTCAAACGCTGCAAATTTTTCTTCTGCAGTACCTTTGCCGCCAGAGATAATCGCACCAGCGTGGCCCATGCGTTTGCCCTTAGGCGCAGTTACACCAGCGATATAGCCAACCACTGGCTTAGTCACGTAGGACTGAGCAAATTCAGCTGCTTCTTCTTCAGCCGAGCCGCCGATCTCACCAATCATGATGATGGCATCGGTATCAGGATCGTCTTGGAATAAACGCAGTGCATCGATATGGCTCAAGCCTGGAATTGGATCGCCACCGATACCGATACATGTAGATTGGCCAAGGCCCAATGCTGTAGTTTGCGCAACCGCTTCGTAAGTCAAAGTACCAGAGCGGCTTACAATACCAATACGGCCTGGCTGATGGATATGCCAAGGCATAATACCGATCTTGCATTCACCCGGAGTGATAATACCTGGGCAGTTAGGGCCAATCAGGCGGATACCGGCTTCATCAACCGCTTTTTTCACGTACAGCATATCCAGTGTTGGCACGCCTTCAGTGATACATACGATCAGTTGAATGCCCGAATCAATCGCTTCCAGAATCGAATCTTTAGCGAACGGTGCCGGTACGTAAATAACCGTCGCATCCGCTTGGGTTTCACGCATCGCATCTTTCATGGTGTTGAACACCGGCAGATCAAGGTGACGTGAGCCGCCCTTACCTGGCGTTACACCGCCAACTACTTTAGTGCCACACTTCAGTGCTTGTTCTGCGTGGAATGTACCATTTTTACCGGTGAAACCTTGCACCAATACTTTGGTGTCTTTATTAACTAAAACGCTCATTATTTTTTCCTTTATGCAACATAAAGTGCTTCTTAAAATCCAGATTTCTAAACGAGACAAGGCGCGATTAAATAGTTTGACGCAACATATTTTTATATATGAGGAAAACTATTTATGAGCAACGCCGTATCGTGACGGAAGCTGGAGTTTTAAGATGTGCTTTGATTAAAGTGCGGCAACAGCAGCAACAATCTTCTCGGCTGCATCGTTCAGGCCTTGAGCCGAAGTCAGTTTCAGACCGGATTCGTTCAGAAGCTTAGCGCCCAATTCAGCGTTATTACCTTCCAGACGCACCACAACTGGCACAGTCACATTCACTTCTTTCACCGCAGCAATGATCGCTTCAGCAATCATGTCGCAACGCACAATACCGCCGAAGATGTTAATCAAAACACCCTTCACAGAATCATCAGCCAGAATCAACTTAAAGGCTTCGATCACGCGATCTTTAGTTGCACCACCGCCTACATCCAAGAAGTTAGCCGGTTGGCCACCTTTGAGTTTGATGATGTCCATGGTTGCCATAGCAAGGCCAGCGCCGTTTACCATGCAGCCGATATTGCCTTCCAGCGCAACATAGTTCAGTTCGAACTCAGATGCTTTTACTTCGCGCTCGTTTTCTTGCGATTTATCGCGCTGAGCCAATAATTCTGGCAGGCGATACAGCGCGTTAGAATCCAGACCAACTTTAGCGTCTACGCAGCACAATTCGCCGTTTTCACGCAAAGCCAGTGGGTTGATTTCAAACAGGGCGAAATCGTTAGCGATAAATGCCTCAGCCGCACCCAACATCATTTTAGTGAAGTGAGCAACTTGCTTACCTTCTAAACCCAAAGCAAACGCGCAATCACGTGCTTGGAAAGGCTGCATGCCAACCAATGGATCAACGGTTACTTTGATGATTTTTTCTGGGGATTCTTCCGCTACAGTTTCGATCTCAACACCGCCTTCGGTGGAAACCATAAACACCACGCGCTGGCTAGAGCGATCAACCACAGCACCTAAGTACAGTTCACGCTGAACTGGGTACATATCTTCACAAACCAGAACCGAATGCACAGGCTGGCCCGCTGCATCTGTTTGGTAAGTGACTAGATTTTTACCGATCAAGCCTTTTGCAATTTCAGCGGCTTCTTCACGGGATTTAACCACTTTAACGCCACCCGCTTTACCACGGCCACCGGCGTGAACTTGGGCTTTAACCACAGCAAACTTACCACCCAGTGCGTCATAAGCAGCAGCAGCTTCTTCTGGCGTGTGCGCCAAGATACCGCGTTGTACTGGAAGACCGTATTTAGCCAATAATTCCTTGGCTTGATATTCATGAAGATTCATCTGAGACCCTTTGTAAGGAAAGAGGATATGCAAATCGGCCGCATACCGTGAAACATATTGAGTGATGAAAATAATCTAAAACTTCTTAAAACGTCTGTAGTTGTAGGGTGGGTTAGGCGGTTTTATGCCGTAACCCACCGTTGCTGCCATGGTGGGTTACGCCCAAACAGCTGGGCTAACCCACCCTACATGTTTACAAGTTAAGAGTGCAAACCACGCTTATCACACGCTAGAGCCGCTTCGTGCAAGGCTTCAGACAGGGATGGATGAGCATGAACAATACGTGCAATATCTTCTGACGACGCGTTAAATTCCATCGCAACAACCGCTTCAGCAATCAACTCTGAAGCAAATGGCCCAACGATATGCACACCTAAAATACGGTCAGTATTCTTATCGGCCAGCATTTTAACAAAGCCCTTAGCTTCACCAAGTGCTAAAGCACGGCCATTGGCGGAGAACAAGAACTGACCCTTCTTGTATTCAACGCCTGCGGCTTTAAGCTGCTCTTCGGTTTGGCCTACCCAAGCAATTTCTGGGCTGGTGTAAATCACCCAAGGGATATTGTTAAAGTCGATATGCGGATGCTGGCCTGCGATACGCTCAGCCACGGCTACACCTTCATCCGACGCTTTGTGCGCCAGCATTGGGCCACGCACCACATCACCAATCGCCCACACATTAGGCAGATTGCTTTGGCAATGATCATTCACATCAATCTGGCCGCGCTCAGTCAGCTTCAGGCCAACAGCATCGGCATTCAGGCCAGCGGTGTTTGGCACACGGCCAATGGCCACCACCAGCTTATCAAATACGCTGACTTGCTCCGCACCGGCTACATCGGTCCAGTTTACGGTGACGTCTTTTTTACCGGCCTTGATCTCACCGATTTTTACGCCGGTATTGATCACAAGGCCAGTTTCTTTGGTCAGGAATTTCTTGGCTTCGCGCGCCACTTGCTCGTCTGCCGCACCTAGGAAAGTAGGCATGGCTTCTAAAACGGTGACTTCACTACCCAGACGCTTCCAAACCGAGCCCATTTCTAAGCCAATCACGCCAGCACCAATTACGCCAAGGCGTTTTGGCACACTTGGGATGGCCAATGCGCCTTCGTTATCCAGCACTAGATGGTTATCAATGGTCACGCCTGGCAGTTGGCGAACGCTAGAGCCGGTCGCAATAATCACGTGCTTAGCGGTAATTTCTTCCACCGTGCCGTCAGCCAGCTTGGCTTCTAGCAGGTAAGCATCGCCCGCTTTGGCTTTAAATGCGCCCACACCGTGGAATGAAGTCACTTTGTTCTTTTTGAACAGGTAAGCAATACCGCCGGTGTTTTTGGTGATGATGTCTTGCTTACGCTCAAGCATCTTCGCCACATCCATTTTTAGCGTGCCGGTAGAGATACCATGATCGCCAAAATGATGCGCCGCATTGAAGTAATTTTCAGATGACTGCAACAGTGCTTTAGATGGGATACAACCCACATTCAGGCACGTACCGCCAAGGCTAGCCTTGCCGTCTTTGTCTGAAGTAGCGTCGATACACGCGGTATTAAAGCCCAGCTGCGAGGCGCGAATCGCCGCCACATAGCCACCAGGGCCTCCGCCGATTACAACAACGTCAAATTCTTTGCTCATGGTTTGAAAACCTGTGAAGAGTAAAGAGCGTGCCACTTCAAAACCAGCACCCATCTTTAGTTAATCAATAAAACCAAGGCCAAACCCACATCTTGAACCACGGAGTACACAGAGAACACGGAGTTTCACGGAGAAAAACATCGAACAGAAATAATCGTCTATTTAATAGGATTTGGTTTTCTCCGTGCTCCTCCGTGTTCTCCTTTTCCTCCGTGGTTCAAGGTTTGGGTTTAAAGATACTGGCGATTAAATATCAAGCAGCAAACGCGCTGGGTCTTCGATCACTTCTTTGATAGCAACCAGCGACAATACGGCTTCGCGGCCATCAATGATGCGGTGATCGTAAGACTGAGCCAGATACATCATCGGGCGAATCACCATTTCACCGTTTTCTACCACTACACGCTCTTTCGTTGCGTGCATACCTAAAATGGCCGACTGTGGTGGATTGATAATCGGCGTAGACATCATTGAGCCGAAAGTACCGCCGTTAGAGATAGTGTAAGTACCACCAGTCAGCTCGTCCATGCTGAGCTTACCGGCTTGCGCACGCTTACCAAAATCAGCAATGGTTTTTTCGATTTCAGCCAAGCTCAGCTGATCCGCATTACGAATCACTGGCACCACCAAACCACGCGGGCTACCTACGGCCACGCCGATATCAAAGTAGCCGTGGTAAACGATATCGTTACCATCAACAGATGCATTCACAATCGGGAATTTCTTCAGCGCGTGAACCGCAGCTTTAACAAAGAAACCCATAAAGCCCAGCTTCACACCGTGGTCTTTTTCGAATTTATCTTTGTACTTATTACGCAGATCCATCAACGGCTTCATATTGATTTCGTTGAATGTAGTCAGGATCGCATTAGTTTGCTGTGATTCTAAAAGACGCTCGGCCACGCGGGCACGCAAGCGGCTCATTGGCACGCGTTGCTCAGAACGATCACCCTGCGGCAATGAAGCCGCGGCAGCAGGTGCAGCAGCTGCCGCCGGTTTTGCCAAATGGTTTTGTACATCTTCTTTCAATACACGGCCACCACGGCCAGTGCCGCCGATATCGGCTGTACTTACGCCTGCATCAGCAGCCAGCTTTTTAGCCGCTGGCATCACCGCTGTACCAAAACCAATTGCACTCGCTGAAACGCCCGCTTCTTTTGCAACGGCTTCTACACGTGCTTGCTCGCCCGCAGCGGTAGCAGTGCTGGCAGGAGCAGCAACCGTGGCTTCGGTATCAATCGTTGCAATCAATTGCAGGCTACCTACAATTGCACCCTCAGCTTGAACAATCGACACCAAAACACCGGCTTGTGGCGCTGCGATTTCTAACACCACTTTATCAGTTTCGATATCAATCAATTGCTCATCACGAGCCACCGCGTCGCCTACTTTTTTCTTCCACTGTAATAGCGAAGCTTCGGAAACGGATTCTGGTAATTGCGGTACGGTAATTTCGATAATCATTTTGTAACTCCAAAGATCTGGCGAGTAGGTCAGGTGGGTAAAACCACCCTGTTTATCCATTCGATATTAATTAAGGCGGGTTTTCACCCGCCCTAATTTAGAGTGTCATTGCTTCTTCAACGAAGGTTTTAAGCTGTGCAGTATGCTTGCTCATATAACCAACCGCTGGCGACGCTGATGAGGTACGGCCTGCGTACAGCAGAGTTTGCTTAGGATGCATACACGCTTCTAAGCGATGGCGAATCTGGTGCCATGCGCCTTGGTTACGTGGCTCTTCCTGTACCCACATCACTTCACGTGCGTTCGGGTATTTTTCTATTTCAGCTTTTAGCTCTTCCGTTGGGAATGGATAAAGCTGCTCAATCCGCACAATCGCAATATCTTTAATATCACGCTCACTACGGCCAGCCAGTAAGTCGTAATACACCTGACCTGCACACATCACCACACGCTTCACTTTCTTCGCATCCAGATTGCCCTGATCCCCGATCACCGGACGGAATTCACCGCTGGTAAAGTCTTCAATCGGGCTAGAAGCAAACTTCGCCTTCAAGAGCTTTTTGCTCATGATGATAATCAGCGGCTTGCGGCTTGGGCGTAACATCTGGCGACGTAGCGCATGGAACATCTGCGCGGCTTCAGACATCATCAGTACTTGCACATTGTGCTCTGCACAAAGCTGCAGATAGCGCTCAACGCGAGCTGAAGAATGCTCTGGGCCTTGGCCATCGTAGCCGTGCGGCAACATCATGGTAAGGCCACATAAACGGCCCCACTTGGTTTCACCTGAAGTAATAAACTGATCGATCACCACTTGCGCGCCGTTGGCAAAGTCACCGAACTGCGCTTCCCAAATAGTGAGCTCATCTGGAGAAGAGCAAGCGTAGCCATACTCAAACGCCAGCACCGCTTCTTCATTCAGAATCGAATCGATTACCGTGAAGTTAGCTTGTTTTTCAGCCAAGTGTTGCAGCGGCACATGCACGCCCTGATCCCACTTCTCACGATTTTGATCGTGTAATACGGCATGGCGGTGATTAAACGTACCACGGCCACAATCCTCACCAGAGATACGCACGGCGTAGCCTTCGGTCAGCAAGGTAGCGTAGGCCAAGTGCTCAGCCATACCAAAATCAACCGGCTGATCGCCATTGGCCATGGCAATACGCTCTCTGATAATTTTTTCTACGTTTGGACGCAGTTTAAAATTATCTGGCACCTTGGTGAATTTCTCAGTGAGGCGCAGCAAATCAGCCTGTGGTACAGCGGAGGCCACTGGATGACGCCAATGCACACCCATATAACGGGAGAAATCAATCGCGTGCGAGCGTTTGTAATCCGTCAGGGTAGTTTGCTCAACATGCTCACCACGATCTAGCGCTGCGCGATATTCTTGAATCAGATTATCTGCTTCGCTGCTAGTGACCACGCCTTCGGCAATCAAACGGTCTGCATATTTCTTACGCGCGCCTGGATGCTGGCCGATTTTTTTGTACATCATAGGCTGAGTCACAAACGGATCATCCGCTTCATTGTGGCCAAACTTACGGAAACAAACTAAATCTACCACCACATCGCGGTGGAATTTCATCCGGAATTCCAGTGCCGCTTGCATCACCAAAATCACTGCTTCTGGATCATCGCCATTCACGTGGAAAATCGGCGCTTCAACCATCTTAGCGATATCAGTACAGTAAATCGTCGAGCGAGTATCGCGGGTGTCAGATGTAGTAAAACCAACCTGATTATTTACCACCAAATGTACCGTGCCACCCGTGCCATAGCCACGAGTATTGGCCAAGTTAAACGTACCTTGGTTGGTACCCAAGCCAATAAAGGCCGAATCACCGTGGATCAGTACGGGCAAAACTTGCACGCCTAACTTATCACCACGGCGCTGCTGACGCGCACGCACCGAGCCCTCAACCACAGGGTTGACAATCTCAAGGTGGGATGGGTTAAACGCAAGGCTTAAGTGGATTGGGCCACCTGGCGTTGGGATGTCCGCCGAAAAGCCCATATGGTATTTGACGTCACCGGAAGACAAATCGCTGACCGAACGGCCTTCAAATTCGCTAAACAGATCACGCGGCTGCTTGCCCAGTGTATTCACCAGCACATTTAAGCGGCCACGGTGAGCCATACCGATAATCATCTCTTGCACACCCACAGCACCCGCACCCTGCACTAAGAAATCTAGCGCTGGGATCATGGAATCGCCGCCCTCAAGCGAGAAGCGCTTTTGGCCAACGTATTTTTTATGTAGGTATTGTTCGAGAGTTTCTGCTGCCGTCACTTTTTGCAAAGTGCGTTTTTTTTGCTCTACGCCATAAGAAGGCGTGGATCGGCGTGATTCAAACCACTGCTGCACCCACTTGCGCTGTTCTGCATTGGTGATGTGCATGTATTCCAGACCAATACTGCCGCAGTAAGTTTGCTTTAAAAAAGCCACTACTTCTGCTAGCGTGGCACGTTCCATGCCCGCAATATTAGTACCGAATGTGGTCGCCATATCCGCGTCGGTAAAGCCATGGTGCTTGGCATCTAGTTCAGGCAAACGCGCCTGATCCATACGCTGTAAAGGATCTAGGCTAGCTTGACGCGAACCCATAATGCGGTAAGCGGAGATCAAACGCAGCAGATTAACCTGCTTACGTGTGGCCTCTTCGTCGACCGCGCCACCCTGCTGAACATAGCGAGGCTGACGAGTCAGCTGGCGGAAGGATTCCTCAATCGGCGCTCGTGGAATATCACGATCAACCACACCAGGGCTTTGCTGCATCTTATCGAAGTAGGAGCGCCATTCCTGATCCACCAACTGTGGGTCACTCAGGTACTGCTCGTAAAGCTCCTCAACGAAAGGAGCATTCCCGCCAAAAAGGTGGGAATTAGACCTCAACTCTCTCATCATCGCCGTAATCAAATCCAGTAATTTAGCAGGCTTAACACCATGCAAGACCGCCGTCTCTCTAGGAGGCGGCTCAAAACATGTACTACCGTGGGCACGGCATGCCGTGCCCCTACAGCATTAACCGCGCTTATCTACAGGCACGTAATCACGCTTAGTTGCGCCAGTGTATTGCTGACGCGGGCGACCAATCTTCATACCTGGATCGGCAATCATCTCATTCCAGTGGCTGATCCAGCCCACAGTGCGCGCAAGCGCAAAAATCACAGTAAACATTGGTACAGGAATGCCTAGGGCAGACTGAACAATACCTGAGTAGAAATCAACGTTCGGGTACAGCTTACGCTCGATAAAGTAGCTGTCTTCCAGCGCAATTTTTTCCAGTGCCATTGCTAACTTGAACTTAGGATCATCTTGCAAGCCCAGCTCTTGTAATACTTCATAGCAAATACGGCGCATTACACTGGCACGTGGATCCATATTTTTGTAAACGCGGTGACCAAAGCCCATCAATTTGTGGGTCTTGGCTTTTACACCTTCCATAAATGCAGGCACGTTTTCAACATCACCAATTTCATCCAACATCAGCAATACGGCTTCGTTTGCACCGCCGTGCGATGGGCCCCATAGGCAAGCAATACCGGCCGCGATACATGCAAACGGATTTGCACCTGAAGAACCAGCAAGGCGAACCGTTGAAGTTGAAGCGTTTTGCTCGTGATCTGCGTGCAGGGTGAAAATCACATCCAGAGCGCGAACCAGCACTGGGTTAGCCACATATTCTTCGCAAGGCGTAGAGAACATCATGTGCATAAAGTTAGCGGTATAGCTCAGGTCATTACGCGGATAAACAAACGGCATGCCCTGGTTATAGCGGTAGCACATTGCAGCAATGGTCGGGATCTTGGAGATCAAACGGAACATCGCCACTTTACGGTGCTCTTCATTATTGATATCTAGGCTATCTTGATAGAAAGCGGACAACGCACCAACCACACCCACCATCATCGCCATAGGATGCGCATCACGGCGAAAGCCATTAAAGAAGCGGGTGAGCTGCTCATGAACCATGGTGTGGCTCATCACGGTTTTATTGAAAACAGCACTTTGTGCTGCAGTTGGCAACTCGCCATTAATCAGCAAATAGCAAACTTCTAAGTAATCACTTTGCTCTGCGAGCTGCTCGATAGGATAGCCACGATAGTAAAGCTGGCCCAAGTCGCCATCGATAAAGGTAATCTTAGATTCACAGCTTGATGTTGCTAAAAATCCAGGATCGAAAGTAAACATACCGGTCTTGGAGAATGAGCGGATATCGACTACATCAGGTCCAAGCGTGCTTGGTAAAACCGGAAACTCAAGCGTGTCTTTGCCATCGTTGTAAGTCAGTGTGACTTTCTTTTCCATATCAAATAGCTCCAGGGAGTGGTCGTCGTGTGATTTGTGCGCTTCGTACTTGTTCCAGCATCGGTCTTAGCCGCTCATCCGGACATTCTGTTTTACAGTTTAAGTAATCAAGCAGATCATTATCAGACAGCAAAAGAAGGTCCTGAAAAATAATCAAATCGGCTGAAGATAAAGTGGGGAGCACTTCTTTTACAAATCGCTCTAACTGTAGATCGACTTCCAGAAGGCCCCGGCGGGAGCGCCATACAATCCGTTTTAATTCAATTTCATCCATCAGAACTTC
This sequence comes from Iodobacter sp. CM08, assembly GCF_033446605.1. NCBI lineage: Bacteria > Pseudomonadati > Pseudomonadota > Betaproteobacteria > Neisseriales > Chitinibacteraceae > Iodobacter > Iodobacter sp. CM08. Next base: position 16,853 of record NZ_JAWQUO010000011.1, read on the forward strand.
CTTACTATTGTAGGGTGGGCAAAACGTTTTACCTTGCCCACGCTGCACATTAAAGCTGCGTGGGCATGCCGTGCCCCTACATTTTTTTAGCTCATGCGCTTAATCATTAAATCTTTGATCTTGCCGATGGCCTTGGTTGGGTTGAGTTCCTTAGGGCAAACGTCAACGCAATTCATAATGCTATGGCAACGGAACAAGCGATATGGATCTTCCAGATTATCCAGACGCTCGTTGGTTTTTTCATCACGGGTATCCGCAATAAAACGGTAAGCTGCCAGCAAACCAGCAGGGCCTACAAATTTATCTGGATTCCACCAAAATGACGGGCAAGATGTAGAGCAGCAAGCACAAAGAATACATTCGTAAAGGCCATCGAGTTCTTTACGATCTTCCGGTGATTGCAAACGCTCGCGATCAGGCGGTGGATTATCGTTTTGCACATAAGGCTTGATCGAATGATATTGCTTAAAAAACTGCGTCATATCCACGATTAAGTCACGAATTACTGGCAGGCCTGGCAGCGGGCGAATTTCAACCGGTTGCTTCAGGCTGGCAATATCAGTAATACAGGCTAGACCATTTTTACCGTTAATATTCATTGCGTCTGAGCCGCAAATTCCTTCACGGCAAGAGCGGCGAAAGCTCAGTGTATCGTCTTGCGCTTTCAGGCGAACCAGACCATCCAACAGCTTTTTGTCGGATGGCTCCAGTTCAACGTGGTAATCCTGCATGTACGGCTTAGCGTCCACATCAGGGTTGTAGCGATAGAGCTTGAAATGCATCTTCATCGGTTTTCTCCTGATGCTTTTAGTAAACGCGTTTTTGCGGTGCGATGTAATCGACCGTTAGCGGCTTGGTATGAACAGGCTTGTAAGACAATTGACGGGTTTTACCATCAAACATCGTGTGCTTCATCCACTCATCATGACGATCTGGGAAATCATCGTGCGCATGTGCACCACGGCTTTCCTTACGTGCTTCGGCACAAATCAGGGTAGCAACCGCCACTTCGATCAAGTTATCCAGCTCCAGCGCTTCAACACGGGCGGTGTTAAATACTTTTGATTTGTCCTTGATTTGGGTGCGCTTCACACGCTCGGCCACGGCTTTGATTTCTTCCACGCCCTTGGCTAGGTTCTCAGAGTTACGGAATACACCGGCACGCAGCTGCACCACTTTTTGCATGGCGTTACGTACATCCGCCACTTCTTCACCATCAGTTTGATTCTCTAAACGAGCCAAACGCGCCAATGAGAAAGCAGCAGCATCGGCTGGCAATGGGCGTAGCTCTGGGCGCTCATTTTTAATAAAGTCGATAATCGAATTACCAGCCGCCTTACCAAACACCACCAGATCCAGTAGTGAGTTAGTACCCAAGCGATTTGCGCCGTGTACCGAGGCACAAGCGCATTCGCCGGCTGCGTAGAAACCTTTTACGCGTACTTCAGGATCGTCGCCGATTGGCGCAATCACTTCACCCTTATAGTTGGTCGGAATACCGCCCATCTGATAGTGGCAAGTTGGCACAACAGGGATTGGGTCTTGAATTGGATCAACACCAGCAAACTTGATGGCAATCTCACGAATCCCTGGCAAGCGTTGCTTGATAATGTCTGGACCTAGGTGATCCAGTTTTAGCAATACATGGTCTTTTTCTTTACCACAGCCACGGCCTTCCAGAATTTCCAGCGCCATCGCACGGGAAACCACGTCACGGGATGCCAAATCTTTGGCGTTGGGAGCGTAGCGCTCCATAAAGCGCTCGCCTTCAGAGTTCAGCAAGATGCCGCCTTCGCCGCGCACGCCTTCGGTAATCAATACACCCGCACCGGCCACGCCAGTTGGGTGGAATTGCCAGAATTCCATGTCTTCAAGTGGAATACCTGCGCGCACGGTCATGCCAAGGCCATCGCCAGTATTGATAAAGGCATTGGTTGAGGCGGAGTAAATACGCCCAGCACCACCAGTGGCAAACAACACGGCCTTGGCATGGATAATCGACACTTCGCCGGTTTCCATTTCTAAGGCAGTTACGCCAACCACTTCGCCTGCTTCATCACGAATCAGATCCAACGCCATCCATTCCACAAAGAACTGGGTATTGGCGCGAACATTGCGCTGATAAAGCGTATGCAGCATGGCATGGCCAGTACGGTCGGCCGCAGCACAGGCGCGTTGCACTGGCGTTTTACCAAAGTCGGCCATATGGCCGCCGAATGGGCGCTGATAAATCTTGCCGTTTTCCAAGCGATCAAACGGCATACCAAAGTGCTCAAGCTCAACCACCACTTCGGGTGCTTGGCGGCACATAAATTCAATGGCGTCTTGATCACCTAACCAGTCCGACCCTTTTACGGTGTCGTACATATGCCATTCCCACTTGTCTTCTTGGACATTACCAAGAGACGCAGAAATACCACCCTGCGCCGCAACGGTGTGCGAGCGGGTTGGGAATACTTTGGATAAAACAGCGGTTTTCAGACCGGCTTCAGAGAGCTGCAATGCGGCGCGAAGGCCTGCACCACCCGCCCCCACAATGACAGCATCAAATTTACGAATAGGAACGGTCATCGCTTATGCACCCCACACTACTTTGATCATATAAACCAAGCTACCTGCCAGCCATAACAGCGTCAGCACGTGCATCGTTAAACGCAAACCAACGTGCTGGAGGTAATCCATCCAGATATCACGAATACCAACCCATGCATGCCACAGCAATGCAAACAGGCTGATGGTGGTCAACACTTTTACCCAAGTACAGGCGAACAGCTGTTGCCATGCAGCAAAAGAAGCGTCATGCGCAAGCAACAAAAACGCGACAATACCGGCAGTGTAAACCAGCATAATGACGGCAGTGACACGCTGCACTAACCAGTCTTTTAGGCCGTAATGCGCGCCTGTTAATTGACGATTTACCATACCAGCGCTCCAATCAGAACCGTCAGCGCCAAACTCACCACCAGCACAATTTTTGCTGTGAGGCGGGCCGTTTTCAGCTCAAGGCCTTTATGAATATCTAGGAATAAGAAACGAACACCTGCGCAAACGTGATGCAAAAAAGCCCACAAAATACCCAGCAGCGCAATTTTTACAAGGGGATGTGAAATACAGGACCTGAATGCATCAAAACGTTCGGCGGAGGCCAAAGAGCCTTCTAGAGCGTAGAGCATAAAGGGAATCGCCAAAAACATCAGCGCGCCACTCACGCGATGCAAAATGGAGATAATCCCAGGTAAAGGAAGACGAATCTTCGCAATATCTAGGTGCTTGGGGCGTGTTTTTTGCATGCGCACTTCCTCTTTAAGTTTTACTTCTGTCAGTGAATACCACCTTGCCACTTACAACACTGACCGGCTATTTACGACTCAACTACAAAACCTGCTGCAAACACTAAGACGCAGCTCAATTTGCAATTTTTTATGTCTGTTCAGGGGGAGCCTGGAAAGCCAGTTGCTCAGACCTAAACCAAGCCACACTCCAAACCTGTGGCTTGCCATCAAAATCTCTAGCTAAACGTACCAGTTGCAGCAAAGGCTCGTGTACTTCAACTTGCAATAATCTTGCTTCGGCACTGGCCGCCGGCACCGCTCGGTAACGAACCTCACCATCTTTTAAGCGCATCCCAAAATCACGCCAGCATAGTTCACGTAAATTACCGCGTAACTCACGAATTCTGCGCATTTCCAAATTCGGGAAATTGGCTTCAGGCAAGAACGTTTCTTCTAAACCAATCACGGTACCTGCTACACGCAATAAACGCCGAACCTGCCACAGCGCAGCACCGCGTCTTAACCCTAAAATTTCTGCCAACTGCTCGCCCGCATGAATGCGTACACAGCCGAGCATTTCAATTTTTGGCTTTTCACCGCCGTATCCAGACAAGGGCACAAACAAAGCTTGTGCCAAAAAGTCACTGGCATCGCTTACAAAAGTACCTACGCCTTGCCTGCGATACAAAACACCTTCAACGACTAATACATCTAAAGCTTTGCGTACCGTGCCTTGGCTAACACCAAAACGATGCGCCAAGTCATTTTCGCTCGGCAAACTTTCATCGGTTCCCCACTCACCGGCATCAACTGCCGTTGTGACTGCACGAATAACCTGACGATAGAGGGGTATGGCTGCAAGTTTGCTCATATTGAAGATAGGTTGCTTTTTATCATGTTGTAGCATCGTAGTCTACTACAGTCTTATATAAGACAAAAGATACACAACAATATATTTCGTATAGCAGCAAAACGCGCGCAAAGCCATCACGTGCATGATAGACTTTGACTGCTAAGCTTTTGCTGTAGCTAAAACACACTGCCATCCGTGTAAATACAAGCATGCGGGATGTAGTCAGCAGATAAATTCATAAAAAAGAAACACGATTGCGCTGTGTTTTGCTCTACAAATAAAGAAAATAATCAGGTTTACTGATTTCATAACTTTTGTAGCAAAAAGTAATCGGTGATGCTTTTTAATCGCTTTACTGCTGAAAACCCCAGCATCGTTCACCGAGGTGCTAACCCCACCCACAATCGGAGTGACCTTCATGAAGAAACCTATTCGCGTTGCTGTTACCGGCGCTGCCGGCCAAATTGGTTATAGCCTTTTATTCCGCATTGCATCTGGTGCAATGCTAGGCCCAGATCAGCCAGTTATCTTGCAATTGCTCGATATCACCCCTTCCTTGCCAGCATTAAATGGCGTGGTTATGGAGTTGGATGACTGTGCATTCCCATTGTTGCAAGGCATTGTGCAGAGCGATGATCCAAAGGTAGCCTTTAAAGATGTAGACATCGCTCTTTTGGTTGGCGCACGTCCACGCGGCCCAGGCATGGAGCGCAAAGATTTGCTCGAAGCCAACGGTGCTATCTTTACAACCCAAGGTAAAGCACTGAATGAAGTTGCTTCACGCGATGTAAAAGTACTGGTTGTGGGTAACCCAGCTAACACCAATGCCTACATTGCCATGAAGAATGCGCCGGATCTGAACCCAGCAAACTTCACCGCCATGATGCGTCTAGATCACAACCGTGCTCTTACACAAATCGCCCAAAAAACAGGCAGCGTGGTCACTGACGTTAACAAGATGATCATCTGGGGCAATCACTCTGCCACCCAGTATCCAGATCTATTCCACGCTACAGTGAAGGGCCAGAGCGCTTCTGCTCTGATCAATGACCAAAAATGGTTAGAAACAGAATTCATCCCTACCGTTCAGCAACGTGGCGCGGCCATTATTAAGGCGCGTGGTTTGTCGTCCGCTGCTTCTGCAGCAAATGCCGCCATTGACCATATTCGTAATTGGGTACTGGGCACAGAAGATGGTAATTGGGTCACCATGGGTGTTCCAGCTAATGGCGAATACGGCTATAGCGATTTGATTTTTGGCTACCCAGTGACTTGCAAAGATGGTAAATACACCATCGTTGAGGGCTTGGAAGTCAGCGATTTTAGCCGTGCCCGCATGGACGCTAGCGCAAAAGAGCTGTCTGAAGAACGTGATGCGGTGAAGCATTTAATCGGTAATTAATGGTTTAGGGCTACGGCAACGTACCCTTAAATAATAAAAAAGGCGAACCCAAAAGGTTCGCCTTTTTTACATCTAACCCCCTGTCAGAATGAATCCGACAAGCGGCTAGCTAAGTACTTGTGCAAAAGTTTTATGGCAAGGCGTCGAAGCCGCAGGCAGTACAATTAGTACGACAAGGCAAGACAACGATGCAAGAAAACTTTTGCCTATCTACTTACAAGCTAATTACTTAGCTTTAATCGTATACAACGCAGTTTTACCTGCTTCTACTTGCCCTACAGCAAAGTCAACCACGCCATCAAACTGCTCAACATTACTCACCACTACTGGGCTGATAATTGATACGGCATTTGCAGCAAGATATTCCAAATCGAGTTCCAACACGGCATCACCCGCTTTCACACGTGAGCCTTGCTCTAACAAGCGAGTAAAGCCTTTACCACCCAACTTCACAGTATCTAAACCAATATGCACAATCAGCTCAGCGCCGTTATCTGCAATCAGTGCAAATGCGTGATTGGTGTTAAAGATTTTAGCAATCACGCCATCTGCAGGGGCTAATACTAGCTTACCCGTTGGGCGAATCGCCAAGCCTTCACCCACGGCCTTGCTCGAAAACGCAGCATCTGGCACTTGCAACAATGAAACCACTTCACCCGTGATTGGAGCCACTAAAACCAAATCGCCCGTCACGGGTTTAACTGCTGCTGCCGGAGCTGCTACTGCAGCCACTGCAGCTACCGCTACTGGCACTTCAATCACTTTGCCAGCTAATAACTGACTCATACGGGTTGCAATCAGTTCAGCTTTTGCACCAACAATAATTTGCACATTATTTTTATTCAGCTTGATCACACCTGAAGCACCTAGGCGCTTAGCCGCGGCTTCATTCACGACAGCCGTATCATTCAGCGTTAAACGCAGACGCGTAATGCAAGAATCAATACCCACTACGTTTGCAGCACCACCAATCAGATCAACATAAGCGTGCGCCAATGAATCGGTATCGCTGCTTACTGGTGTGGCATCTTGCTCCACGCCTTCTTCGTCATCATCTTCACGACCTGGTGTCTTGAAGTTGAATGCTTTAATCGCAAAGCGGAAGCTAAAGTAGTAGATCGCAAAGAAGGCAAAGCCTTGCACAATCAGCATCACCATATTTTTAGCCAACGGGTTTTTAGTCGACAACACCAAGTCAACCAGACCGGCGCTGAAACCAAAACCAGCAATCCACTGCATGCTTGCTGCGATATAAACCGAAATACCGGTTAATACGGCGTGCAATACATAGAGAGCAGGCGCAACAAACATAAAGGCAAATTCAAGCGGCTCGGTTACACCGGTGAAGAATGCTGAAAATGCAGCAGCAATCATCAAGGAAGCAACGCGCACTTTATTTTCTGGCTTAGCCGTGTGATACATCGCTAAAGCAGCGCCAGGTAAACCGAACATCATGATCGGGAAGAAACCCGCTTGATACATACCGGTAACACCCAAGACCGCCTTACCTTCAGCAAGGGACTTAGCGCCACCTAGGAAGTTAGGAATATCGTTAATACCCGCTACGTCAAACCAGAACACGCTATTTAGAGCGTGATGCAAGCCAACAGGGATCAAAAGACGGTTAAAGAAGGCATAAATCCCTGCACCCAGCGGGCCCATACCCATAATGCTTTCGCCAAAATGCACCAAACCACCAAATACAACAGGCCAGATATACATTAATGGGAACGCTAATACGAGCATCGCCACCGAAGTCACGATAGGCACTAAGCGGCGACCACTAAAGAAAGCCAGTGCTTTATGCAGCTCAACACCACTAAAGCGGTTATAGAGTTCAGAGGTAATCACACCGACTAAAATACCAACAAACGGGTTGCTGATTTTAGCAAAGGCCTTAGGCACTTGATCCAGTGGAATACCTTGAATCTGAGAAACAGCGCCGGGTGACAATAAGGTAGTCAATACGTAAAAGCCAACCAGACCCGACAAAGCCGCCGCGCCGTCTTTATCTTTAGACATCCCATAAGCAATACCTACGGCAAACAAAATCGACATATTGTCGATAATGGCCGCGCCCGATTTAATCAGAAAAGCGGCTAATGCACTATTGCTACCCCAGCCAGTAGGATCAATCCAATAACCAATACCCATTAAAATGGCGGCAGCTGGCAAGGTTGCCACCGGCACCATCAGCGCACGGCCGATTTTCTGTAAATAACCCAGAATATTCATAACATCCCCTTTTTACTTGCTTAAACAACGAGTGTAAGTACGACTCTCGTTGAACCAAAGTTTTGAAGTACAAGTATAAGAATACTCGTACATGAAACTAGTCCATACACCTTACAACACCAAACACGTTGGATTATTCACTGCACCGTGATAATTGGCAATCAAAAGATCAATGCACTGCAATTAAATAACAAGAAAAATAAACATTACAATACCAGCACCTAGCAAATAGCCGATGCTTTAATTAAAACAGCTTGTAAATAATTAATTTTTTAACTTTAGCCATATTGGCTAGGTAATTTACAGGCTTCTCAGCGAGCAGATATTGAGCTAGCTCAAAAGGAATAATGCACAAATGTAGTTAAAAAAACCCCAACTACATACCACACTGCAGCATTAGATGACTATTTCATTGGCATGCAATAAATTATTACAATCAAAAAAATAAGCCAAGGCTTTGCTACATATGAAAAGACAGCCCATAAATGGGCTGTCTTTACTCAATAGCAACGGTGAATGTAATTTTATATTTCAGCCAGAACATGGCATTCCATATGCATTAAACCGGCTACTTTTTTTTATGTTGCTCGAAACGCGCTTGGGCCTCTGTTTCTTTTTCTCCACCAAATGCGTGGGTACTTTCAAACCACAGCACATTAATCAGGCCAAATGCCAAAGCCAAGCCTACGCCAAGTATCCAAGTAAAGTACCACATCGTCCTACTCCTTCTTGCGCAAATTATTTATGCAGCGGCTGGTAAATTAATAGCTATGTGTATCATTTTGCAGTCTTTCCACCGTGACTGGCCCGCGCATCACGCGATACACCCAAGCGGTGTACAACGTAATAATGGGCACAAAGATCACCACCACGCCCAGCATCACACCCAAAGTTTTTTGGCTAGATACTGCATCCCAAACGGTTAAGCTAGAGCGCGCATCTAAAGTAGAAGGCAAAATAAAGGGGAATAAGGCAATCGCGGTGGTGCATAACACACCAATACTCGCCAAGCCACTCAGCAAAAAGGCGATCCGCTGCAAACGCCGCCAACTGGCTAATGCCGATAATAATGCAGCAACCACCCCAGTAATAGGCATGCTCCAAGCAAGCGGATATTGATTAAAATTGCTTAACCAAGCGCCATTCACGATGCTTACCGTTTTATCTAATGGATTTAAAATCCCCCCCACTTCTCCCATGTGATCGATATGCCAAGCATCTAGTTGCCCCACCCACACACCGCCAAGCGCAAATAACAAAGCCAAAATCAACCCCGCCATGATTGCCGCACGGATGGCACGTCCCTGTAGTTGATCTCTGGTTTTAACCGCCAGAAAGGTAGCACCATGCAATACCAACATAGCAATCGCGACCACACCCGCATACAGCGAAAATGGATTGAGCAAATCATAGAAATGCCCTGCATAACTCACCCGTAAAGTGTCATCAAATTGGAAAGGCAAACCAATAAATAAATTGCCTATTGCCACTCCAAACACCAAGCTGGGCACAATACTGCCTACAAACAAGGCCCAATCCCAGCCATTACGCCAACGGGGATCAGCTAATTTGCTGCGGTAATCAAAACCCACTGGGCGTAAAAACAAAGCAAACAGCACAAACATCAAGGCCACATACATCACGGAAAACGCCGCCGCATACAAGAGTGGCCAGGCTGCAAATAAAGCCGCCCCCACCGTAACCAGCCACACCTGATTGCCTTCCCAAGTGGGCCCTACTGAATTAATCACTAAGCGGCGTTCATCGTCAGTCTTGCCCACAAAGGGCAATAGAATCGCCACACCCAGATCAAAGCCACCGGTGAGGGTGAAGCCAATCAGAAGAAAAATCATCAGCCCCCACCAAATCAACTTTAAAACTTCATAGTCAAGCATGATTTTTCCTTAAGCGTGCACAGCAGTTTGTTCACCAAAATAACGGCCCGTATGCAAGCTAGCAGGCCCAAGCCGGATATATTTCAGCATCAAATACATTTCAATCACAAACAAGCTGCAATACATCAAGCCCAAACCAATCATGCTGAAATGTAATTGCCCTGCACTCAGCGCCGATGCCGACATAAAGGTAGGCAGAATCCCTGAAATCGTCCAAGGCTGACGGCCATATTCGGCCACAAGCCACCCTGCCTCAATCGCAACCCAAGGCAGTGGAATCGACAGCACGGCAAGGCGCAATAGCCATCGTTGCGGCGCCAAATTACGGCGTGCCAAGAAATAAAACGACATACTAAAAATAAACAGAAACAGCATCCCTAGCCCCACCATAATGCGGAAAGACCAAAAGATAGGCGCTACATTAGGAATGGTATCCGCAGCCGCTGCTTTAATTTGGGCAGGCGTTGCATCAACCACATTGCTGGTGTATTTCTTTAGCAATAAACCAAAACCTAAATCTGCCTTATGCGCTTCAAACAAATCATGCGCCGATTTATCCCCCGCTTTTAAACGCGTTAATGCACCATAGGCTTGGATACCACTGATAATTCTTTGCTCGTATTCTATTTTTAAGTCTTTAATGCCTGTGACTTTTTCAGTGGTTGAGCGGGTGGCAATTAAGCCCAGCGCATAAGGAATACTCACCTCATAATCTGTACGCTCTTCTTTTTGATTAGGAATACCAAATAGCGTCAGCGGTGCAGGTGCTGGATGGGTATCCCATTGCCCTTCCATAGCGGCCAATTTTACTTTTTGCACTTCGCCCGTGGTGTAGCCAGATTCATCGCCTAAAACAATGACGGATAAAATGGAAGCAAGGCCAAAAGCCGATGCAATAGCGAATGAGCGCAAGGCAAATCCAGTATCTCTGGCTTTTAATAAATACCAGCTCGAAACCCCCAGTACAAACATGGATGCCGCTACATAACCCGCCGCCACCGTGTGTACAAACTTAACTTGGGCGACTGGGTTAAAGAACACCTCGGCAAGGCTGACTAATTCCATACGCATAGTAATGTAATTAAATTCTGCACCGACTGGGTTTTGCATCCAGCCATTAGCAATCAGAATCCACATAGCTGATAAATTAGAGCCCAATGCCACTAAGAAAGTAATGCCTAAGTGCTGTACCTTGGAAAGCCGATCCCAACCAAAAAAGAATAAACCCACAAAGGTAGATTCTAAAAAGAAGGCCATCATGCCTTCAATAGCAAGCGGCACACCAAAGATATCGCCCACATAATGCGAGTAATAGGCCCAATTGGTGCCAAATTGAAATTCCAGCGTTAAACCTGTGGTCACACCCATGGCGAAGTTAATGCCAAATAACTTTCCCCAAAAACGCGTCATGTCTTTGTAAATGACTTTGCCCGTCATGACATAGGCGGCTTCACAGATCACTAAAATCCATGAAAGCCCCATGGTGAGCGGAACAAATAAAAAATGAAACATCGCGGTTAAACCAAATTGCATACGCGATAATTCCACCACTTCAGCAGCGGGAATCATAAAGACATCCTTTTAAGGGTTAATTCTAAGCAGGGCTCAGCGTCACTTAGGCAATGGGCTGGATGCCGTACCCAAAAAGCGCTCGCTCATCATGGGCTGTGGCACCAACATATGTTTGGCGACAGGCTCAGAGAAGAAGCATTTCCAGATGGCAAATAACAAGGCCATCTTTATCAGCAGCACCACGGTGATCTCCTGCCACAAAGGTAAACGCTTGTTGATTCGCATCTTTTATTCCTCTCGGTTGCCAGGGCGAAAATGCCCTGCGAAGCTCAATACTTTTTGCACTTTTGAACCTAAGCGCATTAGATTTTCTAGCGTTTCTGGGGATAAATGCTGCACTTCATCAAACCAGCCTGTGGCCAACTCAATCAACTCATGCATTTCACGCATACGCTTTTGTGCGTGCTTATCTTCATCCGAAGTAGCCTCATCCATCAGGGCATCACGTAGCAAGGTCAGTGTTGGCTCTATCTCGCGTTTACGTTTTTCTTCGACTAAAGACCTAAAGATCTCCCACACGTCTTTTGGCGTTTCAAAGTAATCACGCCGATCGCCTGGTTTATGCACTAGTTTGCAGAGCTTCCACGACAGCAACTCCTTCATCCCCATACTGACATTCGAGCGGGAAAACCCGAGTTGCTCAGCAATTTCATCAGAATTTAAAGCCTTAGGCGAAATAAACAGCAACGCGTACATTTGCCCCACGGTGCGATTAACCCCCCAGCGGCTACCCATTTCGCCAAAATGCAGCACAAAACGCTCGTTGATTGGTGAGAGATTCATGGATTGTTCCAATTTTCAGTAATTACTGAAATTATAATAAATTCTTTGATTTGAAGCAATGCAAACCTAACTTGGCCGAGGTATGCCGCGCGGGTTTCATACTTGACAGCAGCAGAGATATTCTTGATTTGGGCGCAGCAAGCCCCCATGATTACGCCTTATTTGGGGGTATACAAAATGCAAAGCCGTATCGAAGAGTTATTAGAAAAGGTGATTTTTCAGAGCAGGTGGCTACTTGTGCCTTTTTATTTGGCACTGATCTTGGGGCTGGTTGCGCTGTTTGCCAAAATGCTCAAAGAGCTCTTTGGCATGTTCAACACGCTAATCACGGGGGACGGCAATTTAATTATTGCCATTTTAGGTATGGTGGATGTGACTTTAGTCGCCAATCTTTTGTTGATTGTGATTTTTAGTGGCTATGAAAATTTTATTTCTAAGCTCGATATCGCTCACCAATCTGTCGACAAACCCTCTTGGATGGGCAAGGTGAGTTATGCAGATTTAAAACTAAAGTTAATTGGCTCAATTGTGGCGATTTCTGCCATTGATTTGCTCAAGGCCTTTATGAATATCAAATCTACAGACCATACCGAGCTGGCATGGCTGATTGGTATACATCTGACTTTTGTTGTATCAGGCGTGTTGTTTGCTGTGATGGATAGAATTGCAGCGGGAAGCCCAAAGCACTAAAAAAGAGCTTGGCTTAAATGCGTTAAAATAAGCCGAGCTCTTCTTTATTATATAAAAATAACAATAGAATTGATTAAAAATTAAGCGGACTATTTTTATCTATATAAATCAGCCATCTAATTGACTTATCCACATCTTATCCTTAGTTTGGTTCAGCTTATGGGTGGATAAGCGGCATGCCAAATAAATACCACAGACTAAATTAACGTGGCCTTGGCCGCGTATTAAACTCATCGTTTATGCGCTGTTCATTACGTAATTCTTTTTGCATTTCGACGCTTAAATGGCGCTTTTTTAAAGCCTCAAAGGCTTTTACTTTTTTTTCACATTCAAGCCATGCATCCCGCTGGCTTTCATAGATCGCCAATAGACGATTAATATCTTGCTGCTGTGATAATGCCACATCATCGAGCTTGGCTAAAAACAATTGAAAATCACGCCACTGCGAAATGCCCATACCGCCTTGGCCGTTATTTAACAATTTTGCTCGGTATTCAACCCGATATTGATCGATTTGATCCAGCTTACCTTGAGCACTCAACCAAAGCGCCTGCGAAGCTTGCATCCGCCGTGCCGCATCTTCACGGGCATCCATTGCCAGCTCTAATAAAAAAGCAAACCGAAACTGGGCCACGTTTACAACTCCTGCTTAATTCACATTAATAACTGTGAAAGCTTCATTCTAGCCCCATCATAGCGCTCGCACTCGCTAATTCCCTGCTGTAGAAATGCCTCAAAACTAGGATTACGCCGAATAGCTTCATCCAAAACAGAATCAGTGCCTGGCACATAAGCCCCTACGCTAATCAAATCACGGCTGCGCTGATAGCGGGAATAGAGATACTTAAAGCGCCGCACTACGGCAAATTCTTCTGGGGAAATAATGTCGTTCATCACGCGGCTAATCGATGCTTCAATATCAATAGCAGGGTAATGCCCTGCTTCGGCCAACTGGCGGCTGAGCACAAAGTGACCATCTAAAATTGCCCGCGCATTATCGGCGATTGGGTCCTGCTGATCATCCCCTTCGGACAACACGGTATAGAAGGCGGTAATCGAGCCGCCGCCTTCTTCAGCATTGCCTGCCCGTTCTACCAATTGAGGCAAGCGCGCAAATACCGAAGCCGGATAGCCTTTGGTGGCCGGTGGCTCGCCCACCGCTAGGGCAATCTCACGCTGCGCCATGGCGTAACGCGTGAGCGAATCCATAATCAGCAAGACGTGTTTGCCTTGGTTTCTAAAATATTCGGCAATTGATGTGGCGTAAGCTGCACCATATAAACGCAGCAAGGGCGGCGTATCGGCGGGAGCAGCCACCACCACCGAGCGCTTTAAGCCCTCGTCCCCCAAAATATTCTCAATAAAATCTTTTACCTCGCGGCCACGCTCGCCAATCAAGCCCACTACCACCACGTCGGCGGTGGTATAGCGCGCCATCATGCCAAGCAGCACCGATTTACCCACACCCGAGCCAGCAAATAAGCCCAAACGCTGGCCACGCCCAACTGTGAGCATGGCATTAATCGCCCGCACACCCACATCCATCACATGCCGCACCGGCTCTCGTGTCATTGGGTTATAGGGACGAGCAAAGAGTGGCATATAGTCATCGTGCTCAATGCGCCCCTTACCATCCAGCGGCCTGCCTAGGCCGTCTAAAACTCGCCCAAGCAAGCCCCAGCCTACGGGCATTTGCCGACCGTGATCTTCTAAACGCCGCTGTGGTGGCCTTGGGTGACCATAATCTGGCACCCATGCTTCAATGTCTTCATGCGGCACAACTTGCGCACCCGGCTCTATGCCATAAATCTCAGCGATAGGCATCAAAAACAGCCTCTCTTCATGAAAACCCACCACCACCGCCTCTACCGATGCACCGCTTGGTGTCATGACATCGCAAGATGCACCAATGGCAAGGCGTAAACCCACGGCTTCTAAAACCAAACCCGATACCCGCACTAAGCGGCCACGCGGCAGCCATGGCCGCATCCAGCGTACCGCGTCTTTGCAATCAGCCAGATATTGGCTACAACCTTGCAATGCCTCAGTCATGCTTATCTGCTTCAACAGTGGGTTCAAAGTCTTGAACAGGAGTAGGCTCGATCTCAGCGTCAGTAGATAGCGCTGGCTCAGCCTGTGCAATATTAAGCGGCGGAGTTACCCCTTCATCAAGCTCTGGTTCGACATCTGGCGATTCAAGCGATGTAGGCTCCACCTTTTTATCAAGCTCTAGCTCAACATCAGGCGATTCAAGCGGCGACGGCGCTAGCTTTTTATCAAGCTCTGGCTCAATATCTGGCGACTCAAGCAACGTAGGCTCCACCTTTTTATCAAGCTCTAGCTCAATATCAGGCGACTCAAGCGACGACGGCTCCACCTTTTTATCCAGCTCTGGCTCGACATCTGGCGATTCAAGCGGCGACGGCTCCACCTTTTTATCCAGCTCTGGCTCGACATCTGGCGATTCAAGCGGCGACGGCGCTACTTTTTCATCAAGCTCTGGTTCAACATCTGGCAGATTAAGCGGCGTAGGCTCTGCTACTTTATCCAATGGAGCGATCTCAGTAGAGGCTTCAGGCGCATTCCAAACCAGATCAGGACGTCCGTCTCGGCCTAAAACCCGCAATATATTTTGCCAGCGTACTGGCAAAGATAAATCAACCGCAGAATCTGGAGTTTCAATTCGGCAGCCACCCGATTGCATATGCACATCAGCGAGGAATCGCCAAGTATCACTCGGCATTTCACCGCCCAACATGGCAGAGATGGCGGTTAAGTCTTCAGGATTTAAAAACACCCGCGATGGGGATCGTGCTGCAGGCATACTGGCTAAGGCTTCACGCACAATGGGCAAAAGCCGTTCTGGTGAATCATTTAACTCTTCCCGCACCATTTGCCGTGCAATCACAACAGCCAAATCCAGCACTTCATTGGCAAGTACCGCTTCTGCTTTTTGCAAGGTGGATTCAACGCTAGCTAGCACGGCACGTAGTCGATTCGCTTCGTCTTCTGCCACTAAGCGCCCCGCCTCTAAGCCAGCTTCAAAACCTTCGCTTTGCGCTTGCTGTGAAATAGCCTCAATTTCTTCTGCAGTTGGATAAGGCATATCAGAGGCGGCAGGCTCCTCCGCCTCAGCGGGCGACTCTAATGCTTGCTCTGCTTCCGCCTCAAGGTTGGCTTCAGCTTCCTCAAGGGAAATAGCATCTTCCAAGACTACTTCGGCTAACTCTGCAGCCACTTCTGCCTCTGCTTCATTAAGCGAGGCTAATTCCCATTTTTCCCAAGCACTTAATTGCTCGCGTGGAATCACGCGTGGATTACTCATTAGAGTGTCTCGAAAAGCCTGTATTTCTAAATAAGAAAAGGCACGATTGAAAAAACACGACGCTGCATCTATTTACCTGATGATGGCTTTTGCTCAAACAAAGCCACATATTGCATGTAGGCCAATATGCTGTAGGGGCGCTGCAAGCAGCGCCCCTAAGGCTTATATCCCTTAATGTCGATAATCTCAGGTAAACGACAAAAAATGGATTTTTCAAAACATTCATTACTCAACCAGCCCTTCATCACCCTTACCACCCAAGACAATCTGACCTTCATCGGCCAAACGTCGAACAATTTTAAGGATTTCTTTTTGTTCCGCTTCCACTTCAGACAATTTAACGGGGCCACGCGCTTCTAGATCATCACGCAGCATTTCTGCAGCGCGGGAAGACATATTTTTAAAGATTTTTTCTTTAAGCGCTTGGCTGGTGCCTTTAAGCGAGATAACCAAGGAATCGGATTGAATTTCTCGCATCAATAACTGAATACCTCGATCATCAATATCGAGAATATTATCGAAGGTAAACATCTTGTCTTGAATTTTTTGCGCCAGCTCAGGATCGTAATCACGCACACTGGCAATTGCCGATGCCTCGACCACACCGCCCATAAAGTTGAGGATATCGGCGGTCATTTGTACACCACCCATAGCGCTCTTTTTCACTTTATCGGAGCCGGACATCAATTGCGTCAGAACATCATTCAGCTCTTTTAAGGCCACCGGCTGCACGCCTTCTAAGGTAGCAATCCGCAGCAATACATCATTACGCTGCCGCTCTACAAAACAGCTCAAGATTTCAGAAGACTGATCGGATTCTAAATGCACCAAGATGGTGGCAATAATTTGCGGGTGCTCATTTTTAATCAGCTCTGCAACCGCAGATGAATCCATCCATTTTAAAGATTCAATACCGTTATTATCATTACCCTGCAAGATACGATCGAGCAAATTAGCAGCTTTGTCCGTGCCTAAAGCTTTGGTTAATACCGAGCGAATGTATTCATCCGCCGCACCCAAATTAGCTCGATTCTGTGTTGAGGCAACAAACTCGGCAACCACGAGATCCACCTCTTCGCGCTTTACCCCATCCATCCCTGCGATCGCAAAGCCTAGCTTTTGTACTTCTTTGGGGCCCAAGAACTTAAACACCTCAACGGCCACATCTTCGCCCAAAGTCATTAGTAAAAGGGCGCTATTGCGCACCCCCTCGTCCTTTAAATCAGCAGCCATGGTTTACTCCTCAAGGCTTTAAACATCTCATTGCAGCATCTTTTTATAATTTCCTGCCGCATCTCAATGCTGAGGTCTGTGAATTTACAGCTTGATTCTAAATATATGGAGCCCAACGCTCTTACTATGGTGTTGAGCTTGCTTATGCACGGCAGCTTAAAAAGTGGCCACTTTACTATTAAATAGAGTTACCTATCCCTTTTTATTCGGCTCGCCGCCTTTATTGTCACCGCTATTTAGCATCCATTCACGCAGGATAATAGCCACCATCCGTGGGTCATCTCTTGCCAGCTCTTTAGCCCTTTGTAATAGCTCAGCAAAGGCAGCCTGTCGGTTTCTATTTTCATCCTCTTCTGGGCTCTGCTCAGCGTCAGTCAGCTTCTCACCATCTGGCCCAAGGGTTTCGCCAAAATCCAACTCTTGAATACGCGCTTCTTCGCGAGTTTTGGCCATATCCTTCATGAGTGGGCGCAAAACGAACAGCAACAAATACAGTACAACTACAGCAATTAACGCTAACTTGCCCACATCCATAGCGTTGGTTTGAATATAAGCCAAAGCCTTCTCTTGAATTTTCTTCTCTTCAAGAGGCAAAGAATCCGCAAACGCAGCATTCACCACATTCACCGAATCGCCACGCTCTTTGTTATACCCTATCGCTTCTCGCACCAGATTATTAATCTGAGTCATTTCTTGTGGGCTAAACGGCAGATAAGTCATTTTGCCGTCTTTATCTTTACCCGGCTTATAGTTAAGCACCACCGCAGCAGATAAGCGCTTCACACCACCTACCTGCTGTTTTACATGCTGAATGGTTTTATCCACTTCATAATTAATCGTGGCTTCCTTACGGCTATTGGCACTGCCGCCGCTCGCTGCTTCAGATGCGCCCGATGCCACAGGAGCCGTAATAGGTGCAGCAGCTGCGCCTGGCGGTTGATTAGATAATGCACCCGGCACGCCACCGGCAGACTCATTAGTAGACTTACCTTGTAAATCTAAAGTTTGCTGGCTGCGCATGGCCGAGCTATTGGGTGGCGAATTCGGTTTAAACGATTCTGATGTTTGCTCAACCTCAGCAAAATCAATTTGCGCCGTCACTTCGGCTTTTACGTTTTCTTTACCTACCAGTGGAGCCAAAATGGTTTCTACCCGCTCAACAAAACCTTTCTCTACGTGTTGCACATAAAGTAATTGGCGCGGGTCTAAATTGTTTTGGCTCATTTCCGGCAATTTAGATAATAAATTGCCATCTTGATCCACAATAGTCACGTTTTTAATGGGTAATTCAGGAATACTAGAGGAGACTAAATGGATAATGCCTGCTACCTGGCCGCCATCTAATATGCGCCCAGGATGTAAAGTCAGCATCACGGAAGCAGTGGGCTTTTGCTGATCGCGCAAAAATACGGTTTGCTTAGGCATGGCCAAATGCACGCGAGCTTTACTCACCGAGGCAACCGTTTCTATTGAGCGCGCTAATTCACCCTCAATTGCGCGCTGGTAATTTACTTGCTCGGCAAATTGGGATACGCCAAATTTTTGATTATCTAACAGCTCAAATCCCGCATTACCTGATTTAGGTAATCCTTGCGCCGCAAGCTTTAATCTAACGTCATATATTTTATCGGCAGTTACAGAAATAGTGCCACCAGGATCAAGCTTATAGGGCACATTCATTTGCTGCAGTGATTGAACGATGGCACCGCCATCTTTATCAGGGATATTGGTAAATAAAACGCGGTAGGCAGGCTCTTTAGACCAAAGAAAATTACCCACGATGAGCGCAATCACTGCGGCTACGGCAACCATTAATCCAATCTTACGCCCAGAGGAAAGCGCAGCGAAGCGCTCACGCGCAACCCCGAATCCTCTTGCTGTAATCAGATTATTATCTGCCGCTGCACTTACCTCTGCCATACGTCGAAATCCTATGCAGGCTTTAAACAGCCTGTCTAAATTCTAGTCTAAATATTTCATCAGTGCTTTCATGAAATACTCAGGCTAGCCTAGGCTTTAGACCTGCATATTCATGACTTCCTGATAAGCACTGACTAGCTTATTGCGCACCTGCACCATGGTTTGGAAAGAAAGGCTAGCTTTTTGCAAGGATACCATTACATCTTGCAAATTGGCTTCTGGCGCTCCTGACTGAAACGCGAGCTGTTGAGCTTGCGCGTCTTGTTGCACCTGATTCACTTGATCTAAGGAAGACTTTAACATTGTTGCAAAATCAGGTGAACCGGTAGTAGGCTTAACTTGCGAGGTAGCCTGTCCACCCGCTTGCGCGGACATCGCTTTTAGCTCGCTAAGAACCTGATCGATTCCTTGCACACTCATGACTTATATCCCCTTTTAAGCCCTTAATCAATGTTTCCCGCCACCAACACTGGCCTCAGCTTGCACACTGTTGCAAGGCTGACAGAAACACCCAACAAGAACTCGCCTTTAAATTGTAGGTGTTTAGACTGAACTACCGCAAGCAATTCCCGCGCCACCTACAACAAGCTATTAACAAACAAGGAAAAACGCCCTTTATGCCACGTCATTCATTCCCCCAATCCTGCCTGCAAAAATGCCGTGTAACACCGCACTCAGATTAGTAAATCAGGGTTTTGCTCACGATATTGCTGTAATTTATACCTCAGCGTTCTTTCACTCATCCCAAGCTTTTCTGCAGTGGATTTACGCGCACCACCTAAGGATTTAAGTGTTTCCAATATATGCTTTTTTTCCAACTCTTTAATATCACTTACGACAACCGGCGCATCTACAGACGCTTTATCGCCGCTCAATGGCGATAAAGCGGCAACATTTGCCGCTGAGGCTTGCAGCGGCAAATACAGGTGATCTACTAAGATTTCATCCCCCGGCGCTAAAATCAAAGCACGCTGCATCACATTATCTAACTCTCGAATATTCCCTTCCCAAGCATTAGCCAGCAGCGCCAATACCGCCCCTTGCGATAAAACCGGTGCACGGCGTTTTTGCCTTGCCGCATGTCTAGCCACCATGGCTTTAGCCAAGGGCAAAATATCGTTGCTACGCTCACGCAATGCGGGCAAATGCAATGGAAATACATTTAAACGATAAAACAAGTCTTCTCTAAACCGCCCAGCCGCCACTTCTTGTTTCATATCACGGTTTGAGGTGGCTAAAACGCGGATATCAATTTGTATCGGCCGGCTGCCGCCTACCCGCTCTACCTCTCGCTCTTGCAGCACCCGCAGTAATTTAGCCTGCAGAGCCAAAGGCATTTCAGAGATTTCATCCAGCAATAAAGTACCACCATTGGCCTGCTCAAACTTGCCCAGATGCTGCGTTGCTGCACCTGTAAATGAGCCTTTTTCATGCCCAAACAAGGTGGATTCTAATAAAGCTTCAGGAATCGCAGCACAGTTAATCGCCACAAAGGGCCGGGCGGCTCGATCACTATTGCGGTGCAAAAACTGAGCAAGCACTTCCTTACCCGTGCCAGACTCCCCAGTAATCATCACCGATGCATCTGACAAGGCCACCCGCCGCGACATATCTAATAGGCTAAGCATGGCAGGGTCTTCGGCAATGACATCATGTTCATCACCGCCGCCCAGCATATATTTAGCTACTTCTTGCAGTAGGCGATCGGGCTCAAAGGGTTTGGGCAGGTAATGACAAGCCCCCGCATGTAAGGCAGCTACGGCTTTTTCAATCACACCATAGGCCGTCATTAAAATGACGGGAAGGTAGGGGTAAAGCAATTTAATTTCTTGCAACAGCGCCTCGCCATCCATGGGCTGCATTTGCACATCAGAGAGCACCAAGCCCACACGGTTTTTTTCTAAAATGCTGAGGGCATCCAGCCCTTCTTCTGCCAGCAAAACCGTATAGCCGCCCAGCTCAAGCGTATCGGCCAGTGCTTCTCTTAAATCATCATCATCTTCAACAATTAAAATCGGTAAACTCATTGCCTGCTTCACTTTCAAATTCGTACATTACGCCCACCATGCAAGGTTAAAAACCCAAGCACACGGGTAGAAATATCTTTTAATGGCAAAATTTCATGCACCCCACCCAAAGCAATCGCCTCTTTAGGCATGCCAAACACCACGCAGCTAGCCTCATCTTGGGCAAAGTTATAAGAGCCCGCTTGCTTCATTTCTAGCATGCCAATAGCGCCGTCTTTGCCCATGCCCGTTAAAATCACGCCAATCGCATTTTTACCAGCTAAATTAGCAACGGATCTAAACAACACATCCACCGATGGGCGATGGCGATTCACCGGCTCGCCTTGAGACAATTGGCAAACATAATTTGCGCCAGATACCCCAAGCATTAAATGCGAATGACCTGGAGCAATATAGGCATGGCCAGGTAAAATACGCTCGCCCTGCTCTGCCTCTTTAACTGTAATACGGCATAAAGAATCTAGCCGATTAGCAAAAGATTTAGTAAACATTTCTGGCATATGCTGGGCAATTAAAATCGCAGGCGAGTCAGGAGGCATGGGCATTAAAAACTCTTTTAACGCCTCTGTGCCACCTGTTGAGGCCCCTACAATAATTAATTTTTCTGTTTTTAAAATAGGCTTAGAAATTTTAGAAAGCACTACGTCTGCAGAATGGTTGGGAGTAACGCTACTAAACATTGGCTTCACATTTGCCCCCGCAGCACTGCGGATTTTTTCCCGAATATCATCGGCATATCCTTGAATTCCACGCACAATATCCAACTTTGGCTTGGCAATAATATCCACCGCACCCAACTCTAAGGCACGGAGGGCCGCTTCTGAACCTTGTTCAGTTAACGAGGATATCATAATCACTGGCGTGGGCTTCAGCCGCATGAGCCGCTCAAGAAACTCTAGCCCATCCATCTTGGGCATTTCAATATCAAGGGTAATCACATCTGGATTAAGCTCACGGATTTTTTCCCGAGCAATCAAGGGATCAGGCGCGGTAGCGATGCATTCTAAATCAGGTGCTTCATCAATAATTTCTTTTAACAAATTTCTCATTAATGCAGAATCATCAATGACGATCACTCTAATATTTTTTTTCATCATTCATTTCCCGCTCTAAACAGGCTGAACTAAAATATATTTAGCTGAATATTAAAATGATCTCATTTTTATATCTAGAACAATTCAATATCACCGCCTTGTTTAACATCTTTGATCCTAGTGCGGTAATCCTTTTCCCTATCAATAATGGTATTATTATGTACAGCTTTGAGCTTTTTAATTAAAACACGCCCTGTTTGGGGAAAAAAATAAACTTTTCTTGGATAAATATCCAGTAAATCTTCTCCCACAATAGGGATTCTTTCTAAATTTAAAAACGACCTCACAAAATCCACATTTTTTTGCCCAACATTAACAACAGTAAAACCTTTTAATACATTCCCACCACCAAATACTTTCGCCTCTAAAGAGGCACGAGAGCCGCCCATTTTCATAATTTGATTAATCAGCATTTCCATTGCATAAGTGCCATAACGAGTCGATAAACCCGCCATGGCGGTGGCCTCATCGGCGGCCTCAGGCAGCATAAAGTGATTCATGCCCCCCACACCAGTTTTTCTATCCCGAATACAGGCAGCCACACAGGAGCCCAATACCGTCACTAACAGCATATTTTGCCCAGTAACATAGTACTCACCAGGTAGTAGTTTTGCGGCATCAATATCAAAACTTTTATCAAAATAAAGTGTTGGGGCGAGCACCTCCTCATATGATTTACTCATCGATGAGCCCCCCACTCTTGAATGGCCTTATCCGTTAAGCGATACACTGTTTTTCCGCAGGAATGAAACCATTCGGACATATGATGTAGGTTTTCTGAGTGGCCAACATAAAGTAATCCATTGGGCTTTAATAATCGGCCCATTTTCTCTAGCATGACGCGTTGAGTAGGTTGATCAAAATAAATCATTACATTACGGCAAAAAATAGCATCAAAATATGGCGTTAATGGCCATGAATTAGCCAATAAATTAATTTGTTTAAATTCAATCATCTCCCGCAATTCACGCCTTATTCTGGCCTGCCCTGTATTTTCGCCTCGACCTTTTAAAAAAAATATTTTACACCTCTCACTGGATACTTTATCCAACTTATCCATTGAATAAATACCATTTTTTGCCTTAGTTAATACCTGAGTATCTAAATCAGAAGCAATGATTTCTACATCAGGCTTCAAGCTTCCATAAGCTTCAATAGCGGTCATGGCCAAAGAATAGGGCTCCTCGCCAGTACTGGATGCGGAGCACCAAATACGGACGGGGCCATGCAAATGCTGCAATTGTTCCGTCAGCATTTCAAAGTGGTGTTTTTCTCTAAAAAAGAAAGTCAAATTAGTGGTTAAGGAATTGGTAAAGTGCTGCCACTCTTCATTTTTAGGATCTTTTTCTAAAAAATTCAAATAATCACTAAATCGCTCTAAATCTAAAGCTCTTAGGCGCCGAGCCAAGCGGCTATATACCATCGACTGCTTGCTATCATTTAAACGAATACCCGCTCGTGCATAGATAAGATCGACAACACGGCGAAAATCAGCATCAGTAAAAACAAAATCTTGCTCACGCGCATTTGTCATATTGGCCAACTTATCATCATCGCGGGAAGGATATCCACAGCATCAAATCCAACTTGCATTGGCGCTTAAAAGCCAACTGTATATAAAACCACCCTACGGCTAGTTGCCGAATAGGCTCGCCCAATGAAGTGATTGATGCAGGGAATGACTATTTATAAATATCGCATAAGCTAAACAAAAAAAGGAGCCGCATTTATTATATGAAAGCGACTCCTTTATCTTGTTTTTTTACTTAAAACTCTTCCCAATCACCATCATCAGCGGTAGGGCTTGGGAGTTTTTTACCAGTGCTTAACGATTTTGAAGCGGCAGCTGCGGGTGCTCGCGGAGCAGCAATTGCAGGCCGAGCTGCTGCTGGCACACTGCGTGGTGCAGGCAAGCGCTTGGCAGCTACCTCTGCGTGTTGATACGAAGCACCTAGTTTGAAGACCGCAATCGCATCCGCAAGGCTACCCGCTTGCTCTTCTAAGCTTTCGGCGGCGGCGGCGGCCTCTTCCACCAAGGCTGCATTTTGCTGGGTGTTTTCATCCATTTGCACCACAGCCTGATTGACTTGCTCGATACCTGAGCTTTGCTCTGCGCTGGCGGCAGAAATCTCGCTCATAATATCGGTGACGCGTTTCACCGCAGAAACCACTTCTTGCATGGTGCGGCCCGCATCATCCACCAAGCGAGAACCTAGCTCAACTTTCAAGACCGAATCGCCAATCAAGGTTTTGATTTCTTTTGCTGCTGCTGCAGAACGCTGCGCTAAATTACGCACCTCGCTTGCCACCACAGCAAAGCCTCGACCCTGCTCACCCGCCCTTGCCGCTTCTACGGCAGCATTCAATGCCAAAATATTGGTTTGGAAGGCAATGCCGTCAATGACCGAGATAATATCGACAATTTTCTTAGCACTATTGTTAATCTCGCTCATGGTAGAAACCACTTGCTCAACGACCCCGCCCCCCTTCACGGCAATATCCGAAGCGCCAATCGCCAATTGATTTGCTTGTTTGGCGTTTTCAGCATTTTGTTTTACGGTGCCGGTTAGCTCTTCCATACTAGAGGCCGTTTCTTCTAAGCTGGCCGCTTGTTGCTCTGTTCGGCTAGATAGATTGTTATTACCAGCAGCAATTTCTTGCGAAGCCGTATTAATTAACCCTACCGAATCTTTAATCTGCATCACAATTTCAGACAAGCGCTCGCCGGTTAAATTGCAATCATCCTTAAGCTGCCCAAGCGTGCCACGATAATCATCATTAATTGTTTCAGATAAATCGCCCCGCGCCAAAGCACCCAATACCCGAACCACATCGGCGAGGCCTTTTTCATTTGAAATCATTAATTGATTAATACCTTGGCATAATCCCAAGGTAAAGCCTTCTTTACCTTCTAATTTAGCCCGTTTAGAGAAATCCCCATTCACGGCTGCCGCTTCTACAATATCGGCTATTTCAACTTCTACAGCCACTTCAGTAGTGCGATCAAGCCACTCAACCACCGTGCCCTGGCGAATACCAGTATCATCGTAAACCGGATTAGCCACTAATTTAAACGTACGCCCACCCACTAAAATTTCAGTTGAATAAGTGCTACGTAAATTAGCCAACATATCACGCTGATGCGCTGGGTTTTTATGAAAAATATCGACATTCTGACCAATAAGCTTATTTACATCAAACTGTGGCAATGCTTTGCGCAGCTCGTTTTGTGCAATATTGAGCATGCTAGTGACCGATTTATTCATGTAAATAATTTCACGTTCATTATTTGCAATCATGACATTGGTCGTGCACCCATCTAGTGCGGCCTTAATGCGGGCATTTTCAGCAGCCAGCTGCCCAGCCTTATTGCTTGCAGCCAGCTCATCTGTGCGGTCTTGCCACTCAACCACGGTACCCAACCTTAATTTGGTTTTAGAGAACACGGGCGTCACCAGCAGCCGGAAAGTACGCCCGCCCAGCACCAGCTGAGCCTCATGCGGGGCCTGCAAACCCGCCAGCATATTGCGCTGAAAAGAGGGGTTTTTATGAAAGATATCAATATTACTACCCAATACTTTTGAGGCAGTAAACTGCGGCACATCTTTACGAATCGCTGATTCTGCATTAATCAGCATTTTTTCCATCGATTCATTGGTGTAAATAATATTAAAGTTTTCATCTGCCATCATCACATTGGTGGAAGCCACATCCAATGCAGACTGCAAATTTGCGCTTTCTACTGCCTCAGTCATATCTGAAGCATATTTCACAACTTTATAAGGTTTACCATTCACATCAAATAAAGGGTTATAGCTGGCCTGTATCCATATTTTTTTACCACTTTTAGTAATACGTGGATAAATAGCTGCATCAAACTCTCCCCTTCTTAATTTATCCCAGAAAGCAGAATACTCTTGCGACTGGCGATAAACCGGATCAACAAACATACTATGGTGCTGATCTTTAATTTCATTAAGCCGATAACCTAGCGCACTCAAGAAATTATCATTGGCAGTCAAAATCTTGCCATTTAAATCAAATTCAATAACGGCTTGCGCTTTGCCTACTGCAGAATCTTTGGCTTTTAATTCATTGGCCTGATTAATTTCCTCTGTTACATCGGTGGCAAATTTAACCACTTTATACGGTTTGCCATTGCTATCAAAGATGGGATTATAACTGGCTTGTATCCAGATTTCTTTCCCCCCCTGGCCAACACGTTTATAAGTTCCGCTATCAAACTCACCACGTCTAAGCTTATCCCAGAAGGCGATATATTCGCCTGACTGCCGCTGAACAGGATCAACAAACATACTATGGTGCTGATCTTTAATTTCATTAAGGCGATAACCCAAACAGGTGAGGAAATTATCATTTGCCGTCAGTATTCTGCCGGTTAGATCAAACTCAATCACCGCTTGTGATTTATCAATTGCATTATTTTTGCCTTTTAGCTCCTGCATTTCTTCTTGCAGGCTTAAAATCAGCTTTTTATTGGCTTCTTCTTTAGCGGGATCAAAAGCTAATTCGGCCTTCATTGCCCTTGCCTTAAACTCTTGAACTTCATCTTGTAAGCTAATAATCTGCCTTTTAGTAGCTTCTTCTTTAGCAGGATCTGAAAATAGATTGAACATCATATTATCCTCGAATCATTGATTAAGCGGGAATGGCAACATGATCAACTAATGACATATCATTACTTGTCATTAACTTTTCAATATCAACAAGGATAATCATTCGCTCTTCTAAAGTACCCAGTCCTTGAATGTAGGCGGTATCCAGCACCGCGCCAAATTCAGGGGCTGGCTTAACGTGATTAGCCGCCAAAGTTAAAACATCTGAAACACCATCAACCACAATGCCCACAGTGCGATTAGCTACATTCAAAATAATCACTACCGTAAAATGGTCATACATCACATTGCCTAGACCAAATTTAATCCTAAGATCGACAATAGGAACAATATTGCCGCGCAGATTAATTACCCCTTTAATAAAAGCAGGCACATTAGCGATACTGGTCACCGCATCGTAGCCACGAATTTCCTGCACTTTTAAAATATCGATACCGTATTCCTCGCTGCCCAGTGCAAAAACGAGAATCTCACGAGCGGCATCTTGATCTTGACCAATATCCATCTCCAGTCCTTTTTAAATAAATAAAAATAGCAAGACTCAAGCAATTGCCCGAGAAACACCCTGACTAATATGGACCAGCTGCGCCACATCTAAAATAAATGCAACATGACCATCCCCCATAATTGTCGCACCTGCCACCCCTGGAACTTTGCGATAATTGGTTTCTAGATTTTTTACGACGACTTGATGCTGGCCCAATAAATCATCAACAAACATCGCCACTTTTTCCCCTTCTGCTTCTAATATAATCACCAAGCCTTCATGAAATTCAGTGACTTTAGGGGGAACATTAAATATTTCATGCAAAGCAATAAGCGGTAGATATTCGCCACGTACATTTATCACCCGCCCTTTACCCGCCATTGTTTTTACTTCATCGTGCCTAGGCTGTAATGATTCAATAATAAACGCCAATGGGATAAGGTAAATTTCATCCCCTACCGATATAGACATTCCATCCAAAATTGCCAACGTTAATGGCAGTCGAATACTCATGGTTGAGCCAATACCATACATTGAGCTAATTTCAATCCGGCCCCCCATCGATTGAATATTCCGGCGCACTACATCCATACCCACACCACGCCCCGAAACATCAGTCACTTGCGCTGCAGTTGAAAAGCCTGCTTCAAAAATAAGTAACCAGACTTCTCCATCCGTCATCCCATCATGCACAGCAATATCACGCTCACGCGCTTTAGCTAAAATACGCTCGCGATTAAGCCCCGCACCATCATCAGCCACCTCAATCACAATATTGCCGCCTTGATGAAATGCACGCAGTGTGAGAGTCCCCGTTGGGGATTTTCCTTTGGCCACCCGCTCATCCGGTAATTCAATGCCATGATCAAGACTGTTTCTAACTAAGTGCGTTAAAGGATCGGATAGCTTCTCAATAAACCCTTTATCTAATTCAGTACTTTCACCAATAAGCTTTAATTCAATTTTTTTATTTAGTTTTCCAGCTAAATCACGAACCAATCGAGGGAAACGACTAAAAACAAAAGAAATAGGCATCATGCGAATCGACATCACCGATTCTTGTAATTCCCGTGTATTGCGCTCTAACTGCCCAACACCAGAAAGCATATTTTCATGAATAACGGGATCAAGATTAAGTGCGGTTTGAACCAACATCGATTGAGTAATGACTAATTCACCGACCAGATTCAATAATTGATCGACCTTCTCTACACTCACACGAATAGACGTATCTGCCGCTACAGCCGTTGGCTTTGAAGAAGTGGCAGCCGCTTTAACCTTACTAAGCTCTGGCACTTCTGCTTTAGCCACTTTAGTGCCATCAGCAGCACTTAATACTTTAGGTCTAGGCTCAAAAAAACCATAACCAGCACCATCTGTAACGGTAGCGGCCTCGGCGGGCGGGGCTGCAGGTTGGGGGGTGATTTCTGTAAAAAACCCATACCCCTCACCATCTTGAGCCGTAACCGCTGGGGCATCAGCGGTGAAGAAACCATAACCATCACCTCCTTCCATCGCAGAGGCTGCAGGCTCATCCTCGGTAAAAAAGCCGTAGCCATCACCATCACTCAACTTATCCGATACCACCTCAGCTGCGCCGCCACCCATCGTGATCCGAGTAGGCTCAACAGCAAAGGCCAGCGTATCTAAAACTTCTTGAGCAGAATCCGCGGTAAGCAATTCATAAATCCAATTACTATGCTCCCCTCCCTGAACACAGCCAGAGAGTGTGCCATAGCCCATTAAGGCCCTTTTAACGGCCTCTTCATCAAAGCTTGCACCTGCGGCAATAATAATTTGTATACAAGGCTCGGCCGATGACTCATTGGCAAATTTCTCTAGTAGCGTGGTGATTTCTTTAGCCGCTTCTAAATCTGCACTGCCCCCATCACGATGCGAGGACAATATATTCTGCAGTACATCGCCACTTCGCAAAAACACGTCAATCATATCTGCGCGAAGATCAAGTTCGTTTTTACGAATCCGATCTAGCAAGTTTTCTAGGATATGGGTTACCGCCGCTAAATCAGTAAACCCAAAGGTAGCAGCCCCCCCCTTAATTGAATGTGCCGCCCGAAAAATAGCATTTAAATCTTCGCTATCAGGATCATCCAAGCTGAGCTTAAGTAAAATGGATTCCATTGTTGCCAGATGTTCTGCAGCTTCATCAAAGAACACTGCAATAAACTGGCTCATATCAATCGCCATACCCCCTCCTTCTGCCAAAAGCCTGGCTAATGGCTAGCCAATCACTTTGCGTACCACTTCAAGTAATTTTTGAGGGTCAAAGGGTTTAACGAGCCAACCTGTTGCTCCTGCCGTTTTCCCTTGCATTTTCATTGCATCGCTTGACTCTGTAGTAAGCATCAGCATCGGAGTCGATTTATATTGTGGCGTGGCTCTAAGGGTTTTAATTAAGGTGAGCCCATCCATCCCTGGCATGTTTTGATCAGTAAGAATCAAATCAACTTGTATTTTTTTAGCCTGCTGTACGCCCAAATTACCATCACTGGCTTCAACAACGTCATAGCCCGCGCTTTTAAGCGTAAACACCACCATCTGCCGAATGGATGCAGAATCATCGACGGTCAGAATCTTTTTAGCCATATTGCCCCCAAGCATATAAAGTTTTAAACATTTAATATTTGCTCCAAATCACGTTTTGCATATGCTCAAAGGATAGTAATAAAAAATGTCAGATGGTATGTAAACTAAAGTAGTTAAAATAAATCTATATCGCCACTACTCATACTGCCTTGCGCCACAGGATTTTTATGCATTGAATCTGCCACGTGCACTGAGCGCTCACCCAAAGCTTGAAATTCAACTACTTTTTCTTTCCATGCCAGCATTGGGTTTTTATGATTTGCAATATAGCCATAAATTAATGCCAATGCTTCTTGTATTTCCACCTGAGCCACCACACGGCCTTTTGCGTGTAATAAAAGTTGATTAACCAAATCCTGAAATTGTAAGCCTCGCACGGCATTAGCCACACCAAGCTCCACTTGTGCGGCTATTACAGCTAATTCACTCACCACCGATTCAATATTTTTATTCATCTCACCAATCTTAGACATGGTTGCTTCAACTTGCACCTTTGATTGCATTGATTTACTCATATCTTGCGAAGCCAAGCGCATAATCGCCTCATCTGCAATAGAAACAGATTCATGAATTTGCTTAATATTTACCCGAATTTGCCGGCTAAAATGATTGGTACGCATTGAAAGTGCTCTTACTTCATCAGCAACAACGGCAAACCCACGTCCTGCTTCCCCAGCTCTTGCTGCCTCAATAGCCGCATTTAAAGCCAGTAAGTTAGTTTGCTTAGCAATTGATTCAATTTCATTTAATACGCCTAATACTTCTTCTACTACTTTTCCTACCTGCTCCATTTGATCAACCAATCCCATCGCAGTGTAAGAATTAGAAACAATACTTTCTACAAATGTGCTTAAAATACTCGATGTTTCAGTAACAAAATTTTCAAAGCCCCCCCCTTGATCCTTATTTGCATGTAAAAACAAAGATTCCGCCATTTCTTTTTGTAAACGGGACTGATCAGCAATTTCAACAAAACCATTTAGTAAGGCAGGGACCGCATCAGCAAATATTTCAACGGCGCGTTTTACTTCATCATCCGCCAGTTGCAATTGTGCTACTGAAAATAAAGACATATCCGATTGAGCCTGCAAAGAGCCGCCCATATGTAATAAATCAGTAAATTGAGAGGCACCTAGATCAACACCCTCCTCTTTATTTAAAAATAGTAAAACAAGAATAGGACACCAAGCAGCCAGAAGCCCACAGATAAGTAAGAGCCATGCTGAAGCATTCAGCCACATGATAAAAAACAATAGAAAACTTACGAAAAATGCAAAACAAAATAAAATAGACAGGTTCTTTTTTAGCATAAGAAAACCTCAAAATCAGTACGCAGCATCAACGAGAAATCTCCTCGCCGCTTCACACTCATAAAGATAGCTTATATAGCTAAAATTGAAACAGGAATAATAGATGAGGGATAAAATAATGCAGATAAGTTATGTATAGCTTTTTTTTAATTTAAAAAAGCTATACATATCCTAGATCAAGAATGACTATAAATAAATGGAGATGCAGATATCAATGAATAGGCAATCGCAGAGGCTTAAGCAGCCTCTGTACGAGGAATATAATAAGCAACTACTTCATTGCCCGTACCATGGTATTGCGCAGACGCACAAAGGGATCTAACCAATGCAATCCCCCGACCAAAGGCAAACTGATGAGCAAGTGCATCCGTTTTAACATTTAATTGTGCCCAATCAAAACCATGGCCACTGTCTTTAACTCGAATTCTTAAAACGTCTTTGCCTTCGTAATGTAATCCCGTTAAATCAATTTCAATTCTACCTTCGGTAAGTTGCTCTAGGCGATTGGCGCGCTCGCACAAATATTGCTCCATGCCATCAATACCGCGTTTCATTGAAGAATTTAAACCAAGTACACCATGATCTAAAGCATTAACAAATAGCTCAGTTAAAATCAAAAAAACATCAGATTGGCTAAATACAAGTGAGCGTACCCCACCAATAAAATTCATCATAAAAGGCACGGTATTAATATGCCTAATTTCATCCACACCCAAGGCAACGCTGTAGCGCCAAGCACTTTCACCTAAAGCTGCCAAGGTAGATATATTAACTACTTCATTGCTATGAAAAATACGCTCTGCAGAATTAGAACCAGCTCTTTCCTTGTCGCCAAAATAAGCCAATACCAAGGAGATATCATCATGATGTGCCTCGCCCTCTAAGAAGAGGGCTAAATCTTTTTGGGCATGAGCCAGTCTTTCTGTGGCAGGAACTTCAGCGAGTACGCTTAATAAACGCTCTAAGCCATAGTCCCCTTTTACTGAATGCCGCGCTTCAATTAATCCATCCGAGTAAGCGGCCAAGCAAGCAGGCTCATCAAAGTAATAACGGTCAGTCATTAAATCCATGGCATGGGTAGGAACAATACCCAACGGTAAATGAGATGATTTCCATGTATGTTTAACTGCACCACTTGGATCGAGTACATGCACAGATGGCATGCCTCCATTCCAAACTTCAATACAACCCGCCGATTCATCAATTGAAATCAAGACCAAGGCGACAAAACGGCCTATAGGTAAAACCTGCCTTACCTTATTATTCATCTCGATAAGAATATCTGAGATCGTATAGCCCTTTTCAGTCATCGTGTAAAATGGCTGAGTTAATGGCAATACATTGAGTGCAGCAGTTAAACCATGACCAATACCATCAGCAAGCATTAAATAAAGTGCCTGCCCTGGGGTACGCGCAGCGGCAATCAAATCACCAGAAAGACTTTCGGCTGGAGAGAGGTAATATTCAAACTGAGGGTCATACAGTAATTCTGCATTAACCATTTGCTCCATTAAATGGCTAACTACACGCTTCTCTTCTTCTGCTCTATCGTAGTAATCCGCTAATTTAAGCGATTGCTCACGGACTTTACGATTTAATTCCAAAGTGCGGCTAAATGCTTTTAATTTGGCTTCTAAAACACGGAAATTTACCGGTTTATTAATATAATCATCAGCCCCTTGCTCAATTGCCTCGGCTAATTTGTTTTCTTCGCCCACACCGGTTACAAAAACAATGGGCACCCACGTTTCATTAGCCTCATGTTTAATGGCAATCGCAGCATCTAGCCCTGACATGACCGGCATCATCATATCCATCAGCACCAGATCAGGTCGTTCTAAACGCCACGTTTCTAAGGCCTCTAAGCCGTTGTGTGCCTGAATAGCCTTATGGCCTAAGGCCTCCACAAAGCGTGAAATAAGTAAAAGTACTGATTCAGTATCGTCAACGACTAGAATTTTCATAGTAAGCTTTTAGCGTATGGTGAAAATCTTACCAAAACAGGCTATTTCTAACACTTGCCTGACCGAGTCTCTGCAATTAACCAAAGCTAAATTTTTACTAGCGGCACCGATTTTTTCTTTCAGCAATAGCAACATGCCTAATGCGGAGCTGTCTAAATAATTTACATTTTGAAAATCAACCAGCACTTCTTTGATGCTTGGATTGCTGATAAGCGTTTCACATACCTGGCGAAACTCTCGGTGAGCGCTGAAATCGAACTGCCCGGAGAGAACCACTCGACCCACGTCCCCTTCGATCTGCACAGTTGGTGTCATACAAACCTCAATTTCATGAAAGATTATAAGTTTAAAATCACTATGAAGAACACAAGATGGGCGAAAGAAAAAAACCACCTCTTGCTTTCATACCTTAGTAGGGCAATACAGAACTGGCAACCGTATCGTAAACGAACTACCGGTTCCAAGGTTAGAATTTACGCCAATCTCCCCTCCTAAGCGAGTCAGAAGGTTACTCACAATCGCCAAACCAAGGCCTGTACCGTCTTTTTTGGTGGTAAAAAAAGGCTCAAACAAGCGTTCTTGCACCTCTAAAGACATTCCGCAACCTTGATCTTCAACGCAAACTTCCGCCATTCCTTCGCTTATTGTAAGCGATAATTGAATGATATCTCCCTGTTTGGATGCGAGCATGGCGTTGTCCATCAGATTAGTGACACAACCCAAGAGTTCCTTGCGGTTCGCGCTGACGACCAGCGCGTCAGCACCAGGTAACACCTTGAGTATGCAGCTCATTTGATGACTATTGAGCTGAGGCAGCATCATTTGCTGTGCTTCATTGAGTAGATCCAACAGCTCTACCGCTTCCATTGGCACGTCTTGTCCACGCACAAAACTCAACATATTTTGAATTAAAACTTCTAAATGCCTTAAGCGAGCTAAGTTTTTTTGCCCAAATTTTTGCCGATCACTCTCGTTTAATTCTGGCTTAGCTAAGTGCGCCGAATAAAGTAATGCGGTAGCAAGCGGGGTGCGTAGTTGATGAGCTAGCCCTGCTGCCATCTCCCCCATTACCGCTAAGCGTTTGTGTTGGGTTAATGCACGCTGCAATTCCCACATATCACTCACATCATGGATCAACATGATTTTGCCATGCTCATTTGGCATATCGTTCACCATAATGCTGATGCGCCGCTCCCCATTTTCTGCCTGCGACAGCCAAAGATCAGGGCCATTACTGGCTTGTAAATGCTCAGTAATATACTGCTGCCAAACGGCACCTAGCCTTAGCGCTTTCATCATTAAACCTGCGGCAGGATTAAACTCAACCACTACCCCTTGCTCATTTAATTCCACCACTCCGCCAGGCAAACGCTCCAACAGTAAAGAGAGCCGCCGTGACAACGCAGCCTTTTCATCTAACTCGCGACGCAAATTTCCATTCGCAATTTCCAATTGATCGGCTAAAGAAACCACTTGCTGCTGTAAATCTGCGTAAGCCAAGCTAAGCTGATTTGAAGCTTCTGTAAAAAGCGAAAAAGCACTTTCCAACTCACGGGGGTCAATACCAAGATTGTCCATATAACACCTTCCTTGTTGCTTTTTCTTTTTTACATTATAAAGTGACTAGACAGCAGCCCAAAACAATGATCCACATTATTTTGGAAGCCAAGATAATTTAAATATTAGTGAAAGTTAAAATAGTTCGGGTCTTACGGCTATAATTGCATCTTTTAGTGTTTGTACAGCTGCTTCCTAAATGTTCCATCCCAACACCGTCGGTTAAGAATACTTAAACGCAGCCTGGAGCTATTTCTGTGTCTGACTTATTAAAAAATATTGACGCTCGAACAAAACTGGCTGGTACTAACAAGCTAGAGATTCTTTTATTTACTCTCGGGCAAGATGAGCGCTCTGGCCGACGAGAGAACTTTGCAATCAACGTATTCAAAGTGCGTGAAGTCATGCGAACGCCGGAAATCACTAAAGCGCCAGATATGCCCCCATCCATCGAAGGCATGGTGAGTTTGCGCGGCACATTGGTTCCGGTCATTGATTTAGCGCGTTACGCTGGCATTGCAACCACAACGCGCCCAGAGATCATGATTGTTTCTGAATACAATGGCCACACGCAAGGCTTTTTAGTTGAAGCGGTTGATACTATTTTGCGACTCGATTGGTCTCAAATGCGTGTTCCACCCGATATGCTCATGTCACAAATGGGGGGCTTAGTTGTTGCGGTAACAGAGCTTGAAAATAATAAACTTGTGATGATGATGGATGTAGAAAAGGTGCTGGCTGAATCGGTACCTGGCTCAGACAAAATCGATCCAGAAACCTTAATTCAAGACATTAGCCTCACCACTAAAACAGTTTTTATTGCAGATGATTCAGTGGTTGCTCGCCGTCAAATCGAAATGACTTTAGACGCGATGCATATCAAACATATTTCTACCATTAATGGCAAACGTGCTTGGGATGAATTGCAGCGCATTGCGCAATCTGCAGATTTGCAAGGCAAATTAGTAAGAGACATGGTTCATTTGGTGCTCACCGACGTAGAAATGCCAGAAATGGATGGCTATATGCTCACCAAATTAATTAAGAGTGACCCACGCTTTGCGGGTATTCCAGTGCTAATGCATTCGTCATTATCAGGAGCCTCCAATCAAAAACTGGGACAATCCGTTGGTGTAGATGGTTATGTTGCCAAATTTGAGGCACATCGACTATCTGAAGCAATTGCCAATTTTCTACTTAAAGAATAAAGCGTCAAGAACAACAGCAGAGGTGATTTATGTCCAGTAATTCGACCAATTTACTTGAAAGCATTGATGCGCGAACCAAGCTGGCTGGTTCCAATAAAATGGAAATCCTGCTGTTTACCCTAGGAACGCGTGAAATATTTGGTATCAATGTTTTTAAAGTTCGCGAAGTATCTCAAACACCAAAAATTACCAAGACCCCAAATATGCCCTTAGGTGTTGAAGGCGTACTTTCTTTGCGTGGTAATATCATCCCCGTTATTGCACTAGCCAAATTTGTAGCTACACAAGAAACGCCTTCGGCAGAAGCCACCAGCACGATGATTGTGACTGAGTTTTCAAAGCATACCCAAGCCTTCCTTGTTCATGAAGTGGATCGTATTATTCGCGTTGATTGGGATAAGGTTCGTGCGCCAGAAACCATGCTCGCGGGCAATCAACAGCTCATTACGGCCCTGACCGAATTGCCTGATGGCAAACTTGTATCGATATTAGATGTAGAACAAATCCTAGCCAGTGTGATTGGCGAACCTATTATTCCAGATTTACAAAAAGCGGCGATTAACCCTGAAACATTTATGTTTTTTGTGGATGATTCAATGGTTGCCCGTAAAGAAATTATTAGCGTGCTTGATAAAATTGGCGTGAAGTATCACCAAGCTAATAATGGCCGTGAAGCATGGGATAAGCTGCAAAACTTGGCGAATCGTGCCACACATGACGGTGAACGACTGCGCGACAAACTCAAAATGATTTTAGTAGATGCTGAAATGCCAGAGATGGACGGCTATGTATTAACTAAGCATATTAAGTCTGACTCTCGCTTCCAAGGTATTCCTATTGTGATGCATTCATCTTTATCTTCAAATGCGAACAGGGCGATGGGAAGCAGCGTTGGTGTCGACGCTTATGTGGCAAAATTCGACCCCGTCATTCTAGCCGACACAATCACCCCTCTGCTGGTTGGTTGAGATCGGTTTTATAAAAACAAGCCGTTTACAAAGAGTGTAAACGACATGGAGTAGCATATGGCAGATAGCAACCTGCGTATTTTAGTGGTGGATGATTTTTCCACAATGCGCCGTATTGTTCGTAACCTTTTGAAAGAACTTGGCTTCTCCAACGTTGACGAGGCAGAAGATGGCCAAGTTGCTTTGCATAAGCTAAAAAATGGCTCTTTCGAATTTGTGGTTACCGATTGGAATATGCCTAATATGACTGGCATTGAGCTGCTACGTGCAATCCGCGCCGATGCTCAGCTCAAGCACTTGCCCGTCATGATGGTGACAGCCGAGGCAAAAAAAGAAAACATTATTGAAGCGGCTACCGCTGGCGCAAATGGCTACATCGTAAAACCATTCACAGCTGCCACATTGGATGAAAAACTGAAAAAAGTTTTCGCCAATATGAGCAAGTAGAACAAGAACCTGACAGACGCACAGGAGGCGACTGTGAACGATCATGCCCTAAATAGCGGAGATTCCGCAGACCTAGAAGCGCTATTCGATAGTATCGTTCATTCCTCTCAGGATAGTGAACCGGCAGCACCTGCACCAGCCCCGGCTGAAGTTAGCCCACTGGCAGCAAGTAGTCATCCGGTCGCACTTACTGCTGAAGAAATGAACGATCCTGCTCGCGCTATGTTTTCACACATTGGGCAGCTAACACGAAAATTGCACGACACCCTTAAAGAACTTGGCTTAGATAAATCACTAGAAAAAGCTGCAACCGACATCCCCGATGCGCGTGACCGGCTATCTTATATTGCGACCTTAACCGAGCAAGCGGCAGATCGAACCCTCAATGCCCTTGATGCTGCTAAACCCATCCAAGATAAAATCAGTGATGATGCAAAAGCACTCGGTACGCAATGGGATAAGCTTTTAGCTAACCAGCTATCTGTTGATGAATTTAAAGCCTTGGTTGAAAAGACCAGAACACACTTGAGCGATACCGTAACAGGCTCAGATCAAGTGAGCAGTAAGATGTTAGAAATCATGATGGCTCAAGATTTCCAAGATCTCACTGGGCAAGTGATCAAAAAAGTACTGGATATGTCCAAGCAAATGGAAGCTCATCTCATGGACTTCTTGCTGATGTTCTCTCCGCAAGGCACCGTCGTTCGGCACGATGGTGTAAAAGTAGATGACGATGCCTCCTTACTCAATGGCCCCGTTATCAATCCAGAAGGCCGCACGGATGTGGTTACCAATCAAGGGCAAGTTGACGATTTGCTTGAGAGCTTGGGTTTCTAAGCCACTATTTAATTGAAAGAACGCAACCTTTGGGGGAGCGAAGATGAGCACTGACTTTGGCGGCATGGAAGACCTGCTGCAAGATTTTTTAACAGAAGCGTCTGAGCTCCTGTCTGAAGTAGACAATAAACTCGTTGAACTTGAAAAAAGGCCCAACGACAAAAATCTACTGAACGATATTTTCAGGGGTTTTCACACCATTAAAGGTGGGGCAGGCTTTCTTAATGTTGATGCCATGGTTCGCCTATGTCATCGCACAGAAAATCTATTTGATAAACTGCGTACTTTAGAGCTAGTTCTTACTCCAGAGATCATGGATACCATAATGGCCGCAACTGGCATTGTGCGTGACATGTTTGGTGCACTAGCAAAAGGCGCTTTGCCTG
Organism: Iodobacter sp. CM08; assembly: GCF_033446605.1. NCBI lineage: Bacteria > Pseudomonadati > Pseudomonadota > Betaproteobacteria > Neisseriales > Chitinibacteraceae > Iodobacter > Iodobacter sp. CM08. The sequence continues at coordinate 55,562 of NZ_JAWQUO010000011.1, forward strand.
CTAATGCGCCAGAAGAGTTAATCGCAGCACTGGATGCCGTGCTCGAAGGGCGGCCCTTAGAAACGGTTGTTGCCCATATTGCCGCACCAGCGCCAAGCCCTACTCCAGCAGCCGCCATACCGACTCACGGCCCTGATTGGGATACGTTATATAATGCCTTACTTGGCATACAAAGCGCTCCTAGTTCCGTCATGGCCGCAGTTGCTACACCTATTAATAATGAAACACAGCATGGACCTGCAGCCATGGAACACGTTGTTACTGATCCAATGAATAGCTTAAAGCCAGCACCGGTAAAAGCTGCGGTTGCCGCTCCTCAGCAGCAACAACAGCAACAGGTTGCGGCGGCTCCGCAAGAAGCCACGATCCGTATTGATACCGTACGGCTGGATCAAGTGCTTAACTTATCCGGTGAAATTGGCCTAACCAAAAACCGTCTAACTACGCTACGCACCGATATTATGGCGGGCAAGATGGATAGCAACACCTTAAAAGCGATGGATGAGGCTATTAGCCAACTTGATCTCTTGGTGGGTGATTTGCAAAATGCGGTTATGAAAACACGTATGCAGCCTATTGGCCGCTTATTTCAAAAATACCCCCGTTTAGCACGCGATTTAGCACGCCAACTTGGTAAAGACGTTGAGCTAGTCATTTCTGGTGAAGAAACCGAACTAGATAAAACCATGCTTGAAGACTTGAACGATCCACTCGTTCACTTGGTGCGTAATGCGGTTGATCATGGTATCGAAACCATGGAAGACCGTAAAACCAGCGGCAAGCCAGCCAAAGCGATTGTTGAGCTATCCGCCACGCAAGTTGGCGACCATATTCTGATCGCGATTACGGATGATGGCCGAGGGATGCGCCCCGATGTGATCCGTAAAAAAGCGGTTGAAAAAGGTTTGATTGATGTCGAAACGGCCAATAGCCTAGACGACAAACAAAGTTTGCAACTCATCTTTATGCCTGGTTTTTCAACCAAAGACCAAGTTTCCAGTGTATCTGGCCGTGGTGTGGGTATGGATGTGGTTAAAACCAATATCCAGCGCCTTAATGGCCGTATTGATATTCAATCAGTCGTTGGCGAAGGCTCACGCTTCACCATTTCTCTGCCACTCACCTTGGCCATTCTACCGGTACTGGTTGTGCGCGTTTGTGATCAGCCATTTGCAGTGCCACTGGCTATGGTGCGTGAAATCATCCCAATTCGGCATGAGCAAATCCAAGAAGTATCTGGCCGCGCCACGATTGTGGTTCGCGACGAAATACTCTCGGTACGCTCATTGGCCAGCCTACTCGGCTGGGAAGAAGTACAACTTCCGCAGTTTGGTGTATTGATGCAATCTGCTGAGCATTCCTTTATCTTGGCCGTAGATAGCTTTATTGGCCGTGATGATGTGGTAATTAAACCACTACAAAATATTCGCCCTAAAGGTGTTGCAGGTGCAACGCTATCGGGTGATGGCTCCGTCGTGCTTGTTTTAGATATGGAAGACCTGCTGGGTGCGGCAGATGCAGACAACTCTGCAATCCGTACCTCACGCTTCCTTGAAAAAACTGAGTAACTTATGCATTTGCAGCTAGGAACAATTCATAACCCTAGCTGCATACAGAACTGCTACAATTTTCCGGTGCGAATATCGCCTCGATGTCGCGTACAGGGTGTTTCCAAAATATGACGCAAGACCACGCATTTATCGGCCGCCAGCCTATCCTTAATCGCCAACAAGAAATTATTGGCTATGAGCTGTTATTTCGACTCAACAAAGAAGCAGTTACCGCAAACTTCTCCAGTGATATGCAAGCTGGCACCAATGTACTAGTAAACACACTCAGTAATATGGGTACAGATTGGCTAGTGGGTAATAAATTAGCCTTTATTAACGTTGCTGAATCGATGTTAGAAAGTAATTTCTTGGAATTACTTCATCCAGAACGTGTGATTTTAGAAGTGGTAGAAACCACCGAAGCTACTCCACAATTATTGGCGCGCTTGCAAAGTCTAAAAGATCAAGGCTTCTCAATTGCACTAGATGATTTTGTGCTTACCCCACAAACAGCACCATTCTTAGAGTTTGCTGATTATATTAAACTTGATATTCAGCTATTAGGCATGGCACAAGTGCCAGCGCTCTCTAAAGAATTACGCTGCTCTAAAGCCCTACAAGTTGCAGAAAAAGTTGAAACTAAAGATGAATTCAAGCAATGCATGGATTTAGGCTTTGAATGTTTCCAAGGCTATTACTTTGCCCACCCAGAAACACTGGCGGCTAAAGTCATCAATCCATCTTATGCCAACATTCTCAATCTTTTAAATATGTTGCGTAATAATGCAGAATTAAAAGATATTGAAAATGCGCTTAAACGCGACGTTGCTTTATCTTTTAAATTATTACGTTACATTAATTCAGTTGGCTTTGGCTTATCGTGTGAGATTCAATCGTTCCGCCATGCAGTGACTATTTTAGGCTATCAAAAGCTGTATCGCTGGCTCACGCTGCTCTTAGTTACGGCCGGTGCAGATAGTGGCTCACCCCCTGCCCTGCTTAAAACAGCCATTACTCGTGGCCGTTTAGTTGAATTACTCGGCTCGCATTTGCTGGATGGCCAAGATCGAGACAATCTATTTATTGTTGGCGTATTCTCACTACTCGACGTATTACTCGATATGCCAATGGATAAAATCTTAGAAACACTGATTTTGCCAGAGAATGTCACGGATGCCTTGATGACTCGTACGGGTATGTACGGCCCCTTCCTAGCGCTAGCAGAGGCTTGTGAAGACCCAAGCATGTCTGAGGTGCCCTTTTTGTGTGAGCAGCTACAACTCACACCTGACATGCTAAACCGCTCACACGTTCAAGCACTAAAATGGGTTGAAGAACTGGGCGTATAAGCCATTTTTTAGCAAAAAAAAAGCCGCTAGATGCGGCTTTTTTCACAACTTAAACGCAATTGAGATTACTAGCCCAAAGCGACAAAGAGCTGATCACGAATCACTTCAACTTGGCCTACGCCATTTACTTTTACGTATTTAGGCGCAGTAGCATCGCCGCTGGCGGCCATTTCACCGTAGTAGCCAACCAATACTTCTGTTTGCTCATGATAAACAGCCAAGCGCTTTTTAACGGTTTCTTCTTCGTCATCGGCACGCTGAATTAGCTCTTCACCCGTTACATCGTCCACGCCTTCAGTCTTAGGCGGATTAAATTTAACATGGTAAGTACGACCAGAGGCAACGTGAACACGGCGGCCAGCCATGCGATCAACGATAGCTTCATCAGGCACATCAATTTCTACCACGTAATCAATCACCACACCGGCTTCTTTCATGGCGTCTGCTTGTGGCACTGTGCGTGGAAAGCCATCAAACAAAAAGCCATTGGCGCAATCTGCATCCGTAATGCGCTCTTTAACTAAGCCAATAATGATGTCATCACGAACCAAGCCGCCCGCATCCATAATTGATTTAGCTTCTAAACCAAGCGGAGTGCCTGCTTTAACTGCAGCGCGCAACATATCGCCAGTGGAAATTTGCGGGATATTATATTTTTCTTTGATGTAAGTCGCTTGCGTGCCCTTACCGGCGCCTGGTGCACCCAAAAGAATAAGTCTCATTGTTTTTCCCTAGTGGTTAATATATTTTAAATTATGATAATTGACTAAATACGGTTCGCACTCGCGCTAAATCTTCTGGCGTATCGACTCCGGCCACTGGTGCATGGGCGGTAATATGCACACCAATAGCGTAACCATGCCACAGCACGCGCAGTTGTTCCAGCGCTTCAATCGATTCGATGTAGGATGGCGACAGTTCTCGGTAAGTGCGTAGGAATCCAGCGCGATAGCCGTAGATACCAATATGCCGCAAGGGCATCAATTCTGGGGGCAGTACCGAGCGATCACGCATAAAGGCATCACGTGGCCATGGAATAGGTGCACGGCTAAAATACATGGCGCGCTGTTTGGCATCTAAAACCACTTTGACGACATTTGGGTTAGCAAAATCAGCCGCATTATCAATGCTGTGGCAAGCGGTGGACATCGCAAGGCTAGCGTCTTCAATCAGCTTTGCCGCCACCGCATCAATCAAGCTTGGATCAATCAATGGCTCATCGCCCTGCACATTTACCACTACGGCATCATCGCTTAAACCCAGCAAGTCCACCATTTCAGCGAGGCGATCCGTGCCACTTGGGTGATCATCCCGCGTTAAAATGGCGCGATAACCGGCAGCCTCAACCGCAGCTTTAATTTGCTCATCATCTGTAGCTACGCACACTAAGCTTGCCGAGGATTTAAGCACCTGCTCAATCACCCTTACCACCATCGGCTTACCACCAATATCGGCCAGCGGCTTATTGGGTAGGCGGGTGGATTTGAGCCGTGCAGGGATCAGTGCAACAAAACTCACCGCACTTCTTCCGTAGCAGCAAGCTCACGCGCTTCAACTTGCAACATCACAGGGATGCCGTCTTTAATCGCATAGGCTAAGCGATCGGCTTTGCAAATCAATTCTTGTTGGCTTTTTTCATAAGTCAGCGGGCCTTTGCAGACTGGGCAGACTAAAATTTCTAATAACTTTGCATCCATTTGGCATTCTCTCGCTATTTATCGATGAAGTGAGCTATTTGATGGCGAGATTTAACTCGCTTAGTGATAGCGCACAAACCTTACCGTGATCATGATTGAAATGCTTGCGCTAGGGCCAGCATCCGCCAGGTAAAAGGCTACCTGACTATGCCTCTTGCCCAATCTCATTATAAATATCGTAGGACGGGTGAAACCCGCGGGCTTATTCAGCATTGCTCGCGGGTTTCACCCGCCCTACAAACTCCAAAACCAAGCACTCAATAAATCCATCTACACAGAGTCCATTGGGCAAGAGACATAATCAGGAAAGGCTATGAAATTTGCAATTACCGCGTACTGAGCAAACTCATTTTGTGACCTAGCCAGCTAGCCAAGTCGGGCGTTAAGCTTGCGCTTACCGGCAAAACCCAGATTCTAACATCAGAGAGGCCTGCTAGCTTCACTGCATCTTTTTCTGTAACCAGAATAATGTCGGCATCAGGTAAGTCTTGGGGGCTAAATTGATGATGATCGGCAAAAGCGTGCTCGGTAAATTCTAAGCCGAGCGCTGTTAAAGTATTAAAAAAGCGCTGCGGATTGCCGATTCCACATACGGCAGCAAGACGTTTACCCTGCCAGGATTGCTGCGTAGCGCCGCTTAAAGAATAAAAATCTGCAGGCAGTAAAGACATCTGAAAGCATTCACTCTCCAGTAATAAGCGCTCAACCCCATTTACCACCACCGCGTCCACCGTTTTTAGCCGTGCTACAGGCTCCCGCAAAGGCCCCGCAGGAAGCAATACCCCATTACCAAAGCCGCGTGCACCATCAACTACACAAAGCTCTAAATCGCGCTGCAAGCGGTAATGCTGCAAGCCATCATCACAGAGCAAAACATTCACCTCTGGATGTGCAGCCAAAAGTGCCGCGCCTGCGGCAGCACGATCAGCAAAAACATAAACCGGCACAGCAGTGGCTTTGACTAATAAAATAGGCTCATCGCCGCTTTGAGCGGGATCGCTATCTTCAGTCACAGCAAGCGGGACAAGCGTCTTGCCACCATAGCCACGCGAAATAATGCCAGGAGAAAACCCCTGAGCCAGCAAGCTCTGGGCTAGATAAATAGTCAGTGGTGTTTTACCGGTGCCACCTACCGTAATATTGCCAACCACAATCACTGGCACTGGCAAGCGCACGCTTTGCTTTAACCCCAAGGCAAACAAAGCGCGACGCCCAACCCCTAGCCCCGCAAACAAAATTGAGAGCGGGCGCAATAGGTAGGAGAGGGGATGGTGAGGCGTGTACCAGATACGATCAAGCAGCATCGGCCCGCCTCACTTGAATTGCAATAAACCACTTACTTTGCATTCGTCTGCGTAGCAAAGGTCAACTTGCCATAGCCCGCAATGCGTGCGGCTTCCATCACGTTAACAACGGTTTGGTGAGCGCTTTGTGCATCAGCATTAATGATAATCATCGGGTCTGCTGTAGCCCCCGCAGCACGGCGTAATAGCAGGGCAAAATCATCGGCCGTACTAAAGGTGGCCGCATTGCCATTGACGCTGTATTGGCCATTGGCTGAAATCGCCACATTGATAGACTGCGGCTGTTTATCCGGTGATTTTTCTGCATCTGCCGTAGGCAAGGTGATTTTTAGCTCCGCAAACTTGGAATAAGTTGTGGTTGCCATCAGAAAAATCAAAATCACCAAGAGCACGTCAATCAACGGTACAAAGTTAATTTCTGGCTCTTCACGATTACGCCCTTTACGAAAATTCATAATTAATTCCGTTCGCCGTGAACAACTTCCACCAACTTAACGGCCTGCTGCTCCATTTCCACCAGAAAGCCATCCACCTTGCCGCGGAAAAAACGATAGAACATCAGCGCAGGCACAGCCACCATAATCCCGAATGCGGTGTTGTATAACGCCACAGAAATCCCATGCGCTAGCGCGGCAGGGTTAGCAGCACCGGTGGGTGATTGCGAGCCAAAAATTTCGATCATCCCGATCACGGTACCAAACAAGCCTAATAGTGGCGTGACTGCAGCCAGCGTACCCAGCATTGGCAGGTAGCGCTCTAGATCGTGAGCAATCACACTGCCCGCTTCTTCAATAGACTCTTTCATAATTTCGCGAGAGCTGCGAACATTCTTAAGGCCAGCCGCTAAAACACGGCCCAATGGGCTGCTAGCAGATAATTTACCCAGCATTTCGGCATTCACGCCCTGACCGCGATAATCTTGTACTGCGCGAGCCAACAAACCCTCAGGCAAAATTTGGCTACGGCGTAAAGATAGAAAACGTTCAATGATGATGGTTACAGTGGCAACAGAAGCGGCGATAATTAGCCAAATCGGCCAACCGGCCGCTTCAATAATAGCAAGCATGTGTTTAATCCTGAGGCACGATTAGAAGCGCGTAACTTTAACGGGATTAAGGGGCGGGGGGAAGCACTGTGCACTAACAAAAACACCAAAGTGTGCTCCGCCTAAAACGCCGCTCTATGTTTAGAGCGATAAAATGCTTATTTTAGCTGGTTTTAAAATCACAAAATATGCAGAAATCCAGCTTATCCAGCAGCTTTATTCTGAGCCCATTTGAAATAAAGCATGGCTAAGTCTGTGATCTGCCATGCTTTTTTTATTGTCAATAGCGCTGTGGATAACTTTGTGCACAATATATAAAAAAAGCATTAAATAGCGTGTAGCCAATAAAATGTGCGACTACACATTCTACATAATGATTTATTAATACACATATAAATCAACAAGTTAAAGCTTAATTCTCTACTACAACACTCATAGTCATACGCAAATCGTTAGTTTGCGCCATTTTGTGGATTAAACAGAGCCAAATCGAGATTGTCATGAATTTGTCAAGTACAAACGGCGTCATTTTAACCGTGGCGGAACTCAACAGCCGCGCCAAATCGCTGCTAGAAAGTAGTTTTCCTTTGTTGTGGGTGGCCGGTGAAATTTCAAACTTTAAACGTTACGATTCAGGCCACTGTTACTTCAGCTTAAAAGATGCAAAGGCCCAAGTAAGATGCGTGATGTTTCGCAATCGGGCTGCATTAATTGATTTTCAGCCTCGTGAAGGAATGCAAGTTGAAGCACGCGCACTGGTTTCTTTGTATGAAGCACGCGGTGATTTTCAACTCACCATCGAGGCCCTACGCCCCGCAGGTTTAGGCGCCTTATTTGCCGCCTATGAAAGACTCAAACAAAAATTAGAATTAGAGGGTTTATTTGCACCAGAGCGTAAAAAACCCCTACCTGTTTTTCCACGCGCTATCGGCATCGTCACCTCCCCCGCCGCTGCCGCACTCGCAGATGTCATTGCCGCCTTGCAACGCCGCATGCCCAGCTTGCCTATCATTCTTTATCCCACTCCGGTGCAGGGTATCGATGCCGCAGCACAGATTGCCAGTGCCATCCAAAAAGCCAATCAGCGCCAAGAAGTAGATGTACTGATTGTGTGCCGAGGTGGCGGTAGCCTAGAAGATTTATGGTCGTTTAATGAAGAAGTAGTAGCACGGGCCATTGCCGCCTGCACCATTCCACTGGTCAGTGGCGTTGGCCATGAAACCGACTTTAGCATTGCCGATTTTGTTGCCGATGTGCGGGCAGCAACCCCCACAGCAGCGGCAGAGCTAGTTAGCCCCAATCGCGATGAATGGCTAGCTCGCCTTGATCGCCAGCGTAGCCGCATGCACCGCGCCGTAGAGCGGCAGCTACAAAGCAAAATGCAGGGCTTAGACGCCATTGCAAGGCGTTTACAACACCCCGGAACCCGTTTAGCCCAGCAGCAAGCTTATATTTTGGAGCTAAGCCGCCGCCTGCATTTAGCCCCTAAGCGTGCGCTAGAAAAAAATTATTATCGCCTGACGCAATCGGCGCTGCGCTTAAACCACCTCAAGCCCAGCACAATGCACCAGCAAGATAGGCTTGCCTCACTAAAACAAAGGCTAGCCAGCGCACTACCACGTACGCTTTTACAGCGGCGGCAAAGTTTATCTATGCTCGCCGCCCGCTTAGAGCCATGGAACCCGCAAGCCGTCTTAGCACGTGGCTATGCCCTAGTCAGCCGGCCAGATGGGCAGCTGGTTCGGCTTGGCGCAAATCTTCAACACGGCGAGGCACTATCTCTGCAATTTGCCGATAGCGCTGTGGAGGTCAGGGTAAATAAAGACTTAGGCTTGCAGGGAAAGCTGGGCTTGTAAAGTAAGAAGGGCACGGCATGCCGTGCCCTTATAGGATTTCAATCCACACCTAGATAGCTATGCTGCTTCGTCTTCCTCTGGCTCGGCTTCGGCCACCAAGCTTAAATGGCCTAATTCATCATGGCCCACGCTTTTACTGTCTTTGCTTTTTAATTTAACCCGCAAACGCAATTCATTAATTGAATCAGCATTTTTAAGCGCTTCTTCTAAGCTAATTCGCCCATCTTCGTATAAATGAAAGAGCGCAGAATCAAAGGTTTGCATCCCTAGCTCTTCTGATTTGAGCATGGCGGTTTTAACCCCGCCCACATCCCCTTTAAAAATCATATCAGCAACCAGCGGTGAATTAAGCAAAACTTCAATCGCAGCCACACGCCCTTTTCCGTCATGAGTAGGAATTAAGCGCTGAGAAACCATCCCGCGCATATTCAAGGATAAATCCATATAAATTTGCGGATGGCGCTCTTCGGGAAAGAAATTAACAATACGCTCCAATGCCTGATTCGCACTATTGGCATGCAAAGTGCCCATGCATAAATGCCCCGTCTCAGCAAAAGACAAAGCGTATTCCATCGTGTCGCGATCACGAATTTCACCAATTAAAATCACATCAGGCGCTTGCCTTAAGGTATTTTTAAGCGCAGCAAACCAATGCTTGGTATCGCGCCCTACTTCGCGATGCGTCACCAAACAATTTTTACTTTTATGTACGTATTCGATTGGGTCTTCAATAGTGATGATATGGCCGTGGGTATTTTGATTACGGTAATCAATCATGGCCGCCATGGTAGTTGATTTACCCGATCCTGTTCCGCCCACTAATAACACTAGGCCACGCTTGGCCAGCACCACATCTTTTAAAATAGGCGGAAGTTTTAACTCATCAAAATCAGGAATCTTGCTGGTAATAACCCGCAGCACCATGCCAACTTTTTCTTGCTGCATAAACACATTAACCCGAAAGCGGCCGATGCCTTCTGGGTTAATCGCAAAATTGCATTCATATTCACGCTCAAATTCTTGCTGCTGATCAGCCCGCATCACCGAATACGCCAATGCCTTGCTAATCACTCCATTGAGCTTTTGATTACCCACTGGTGTGAGCTTGCCATTAATTTTCATTGCAGGCGGAAAATCATCGGCAATAAATAAATCAGACGCCTTATGCTGCAGCATCATACGCAGCAAATCATTGATCGTTTTATTGGCTTGTTCTGGCGTCATTATTAAAACCCTTTACACGGAGAAGCCCTGCCAGATTAGAAGTATTCTTAGCCAGATTCTTCCCGATATTGCAATTGATCAGATAAAGCGCCGATATGATATACGTGTTTTTATGCCAAAAATTGCTAAATAATAAAATTCTAATTTGCATCAAGATTAGGCGTATCAGGCAGGCGTGGCCTCAAGCCCTAGTATTCACGTAGCACGCCGCCCGCTTGCAAATACGGTAAAATGCCCGCCTCTTCTGTGAATTCAAAGATTTATGCGCAAAATCACTCATGTTGCAGCCGGTATTTTACTGCGCGCCGACGGCTCTTTTTTACTTGGCAGCCGCCCCATAGGTAAGCCCTACGCGGGCTATTGGGAGTTCCCAGGTGGCAAGCTAGAAAGTGGCGAGAGCGAGATCACGGCATTAAAACGCGAATTAGTCGAAGAGATGGGCATTGAAGTGACCGCGGCCACGCCATGGATCGTGCAAACCTTTGATTACCCGCACGCCAGTGTGCGGCTATCGTTTTTTAGAGTAACGGCATGGCAAGGCGAAATTACCGCCCATGAAGGGCAAGAGTTCGCTTGGCAACAGCCAGGTAAGCTGAATGTTTCACCCATCTTGCCCGCCAACGGCCCTATCTTGCGCGGCCTAGCCCTACCCAAGGTGATGACACTATCCAATGTGGCTGAACTCGGCGAAGCAGCCTTTTTAGCTCGCCTTGAGCAAAGCAAACCCAGCTGGCTTATTTTGCGCGAGCCTCAGCTTAATCAAGACCAATATCGCGGCCTAGCCGAACGAGTACTGGCTATTGCACGCGGCCAACACACCCGCGTTTTGCTGCACGATGCTATTGATTTAGCCACCCAGCTCAATGCCGACGGCGTGCATCTGCCCGCCCGCAGCCTGCTGGCACTCCAGCAACGCCCGCTCTTAGATTGGGTAGGCGCTTCCACCCACAATGCAGCAGAGCTTACCGCCGCCAGCCAGCTCGGCCTTGATTACGCCCTACTCGGCCATGTGTGCGACACGCCCTCTCATCCCGATCAAAGCGCATTAGGCTGGGCTGATTTTAAAGCACTGCTGGCACAAGGCTGGCCCTTGCCGGTGTACGCCTTGGGGGGAATGAGCAAAAACGATATCGCCTTAGCGCAAGAACACGGTGCACACGGCGTAGCCATCATGCGTGCGGCGTGGGTATGAAAGCTTGGATGATTAAAACCATCATCGGCCATCTGATGGTGTTGGCCTTAATTTTGGCGGTGCTTGGCAATAAATTTGGCTGGTTTACCCCAGATAATGAGCCAGAAGCACGGCTTAATTGCCCAGTATTTAGCGAGGGTTGCATCTTTAATTTTGAAGAACAAAGTTACAAAATTAAAAGCCGAGAGCCGCTTAATGCCAATAAACCCGTGCAATTACAAATAGAGGGCAAAGCCAAACAAATCCATGCCAGCTGGCAAATGCAAGGCATGGAAATGGGCCCCAATCGCTATCGTTTACTATCCAACAATCAACAAGATTGGCACGCTCAAACAGCCCTGCCTATTTGCACCAATAAACGACAAGATTGGCTATTAAAATTAGAAATAGATGGCCATCGTATTGATATCAGCACAGTTTCTGAAAAAAATTAAATGAATGCACTCAAATACTTAGCCGCCTACCCCGCCGCCATTCAAGCCAAGGTACAGCAACTATTAGATAGTAATCAGCTCGCCGAAGTGATTTTAAAAAAATACCCAGCCGCGCACGATATTAAAACCGACAAAGCTTTATATGACTACGTACTAGATATCAAAAACGATTATCTACGCAAAACCGATCCCATCAGCAAAATCGCTTTTGATAGCAAAATACACGTGATTAACCATGCACTGGGCCTGCACACCACCATATCCCGCGTGCAAGGCAGCAAGCTCAAAACCAAACATGAAATCCGCATTGCTTCCATGTTTAAAGAAGTGCCCATCGATTTTTTAAAAATGATCGTCGTACACGAGCTAGCCCATTTAAAAGAAAAAGAACACGACAAAGCGTTTTATAAATTATGCGAGCATATGGAGCCGCAATATCATCAGTTGGAATTTGATTTACGCTTGTATCTAACGCAAATTGATCGATATGGAAAATTATTCTGATTAGTTTTCAGCCACCTTTGCAATCCTGCTTGCCAAGGTGGCTATTTTAGCGCCGCGTTAAATGTATAAAATCCCGCTAAATGCCGCCATTCCTACTTCCTCTTTAGTCATTTTTACCCTAGCTTCCCTCATTCAAGCCCCCCATCCTAAGCTAGGTATTTTTCCATCTATGCAAAAGCCGCGAAAAAGGCTTGATCCAGTAAGAAGCCGCGTATTAGGATGCGGGAACAGAAGATGAAAGGCAGCTCCTGCTAGCCTTCACGGGAAGAGACCAAAAAATGAAAAATCATCGCCTCTCCAGCGGTTTCACGCTGCTGGAATTACTGGTTGTTTTGCTGATTATTGCCCTACTTGCAGGTTACGTTGGCCCCAAGCTGTTTGGCGAAGTGGGCAAAGCTAAGACCAAGACTGCGGCAAGCCAGATGAAATCGATCGCTGATGCGCTGGATCATTACCGCCTTGATACCGGCCACTACCCTAGCACTGAGCAGGGGCTCAATGTACTGACCAAAAAACCGGCTGACGAAGCAAAATGGCAAGGCCCATATCTGATGAAAGACGTACCGGCAGATCCTTGGGACAGGCCTTACGTTTACAGCAAACCAGGTGAAAATGGCCGTGACTATGACTTACTGAGCTATGGCGCAGATGGCAAGGCCGGTGGTACGGGTGAAGATACGGATGTCAGTTATTAAGCTGTCAAAAAAAACTAGCTACCCATCCGCTTAAAACGGCGGGTTTCACCCGCCCTACATGACAAAAAGCCCCCATGCGCTACACCGTTAAAGCCTTGCAGGCAGGCAAGCTATTACAGCTTGAGATGGATGCTGCTAATGAAAGCGAGCTCAAAGACAAGCTGACGGCAGAAGGCCGGCAGTTATTGTCTGCAAAGCCACTCAAGCAGTTTGCTATGTCACGCAAAAAATTCGGCCTATCGCTATTTACCCAAGAGCTCATTGCACTCTTGCAAGCGGGCCTAACTCTGGTAGAAGCGGTTGAAACCCTCAAAGAAAAAAGCGCGCAAGACACCAATGGCGATGTATTAAGCCGCATGATAGAAGGCCTTTACCAAGGCTTACCATTATCTAAAGTTTTGGCGCAAATGAGCCAGCATTTTCCGCCTTTATATATTGCGACCGTTAGCTCAGCCGAAAAAACCGGCCACCTAGCCGATGCGCTGGGCCGCTATCATCATTACGAATCTCGGCTCGCCGCGGTTAAAAAGAAAGTGATTGCGGCGGTGATTTACCCCTTGGTGGTGATTGGTATTGGCGGCGGCATTATGCTGTTTTTGCTGTTTTATGTGATTCCAAAATTCAGCCAGATCTACGCCTCCATGAAAAACTTGCCCTTTGCCGCACAATTAATGCTGTGGTGGGGCGATCTGGTGCACCAGCACGGCTTAATGATGTTTGCCAGCATGGTGTTAAGTGTACTGCTGGCGGTGTTTTTACTACGTACTGATGCGGCAAAAAGTGCGCTACGAGAAGCCTTTTGGCGCTTGCCACGTTTAGAGCAGTACCGACGTTTATTTTCGCTGACCCGCTTTTACCGCACCGTGGGCCTGTTGCTGGCCGGTGGGATTTCGGTGGTACACGCCATGGAGCTGGCAGCGCAATTATTGCCGCTAAAAATGCAATTAGGCTTACAGCAAGCCCTAGTCGATGTGAAATCTGGTCAAGCACTTTCCCAAGCCCTACCCCGCTATCAGCTGACTACCCCCGTATCAGAGCGCTTACTACGGGTGGGTGAGCAAAGCGGAGAATTAGCCACCATGTGCGAGCGTAGCGCGCAGTTTTGTGATGAAGAACTAGAACGCGCCATCGATATGTTTACTCGGCTTTTTGAACCAATTCTGATGCTAATTATTGGGGTACTGATCGGCGGAATCGTGTTTCTGCTGTATATGCCGATTTTTGAGCTGGCTGGAAATATGCAATGACCGATGCCCAATACACGCCTGCTTTTGCAGCAGAAAACACCGCCTCTTTACCTAAACTCAGCCTAGAGCTGATCCAAACTCTGCGCAGCGATGCCAGCCAAAGCAGCCTAGGTGCCCACTTACAGCAGCTACTTGATCTAAGCGATGCAGATTACGGTGATCAGCTCAGCCACTTTCTGGGCCTGCCTTTTTTAAGTGATGACGCCATGAGTACGCTCAGCCCGCGTTACGACTTACTGCCTTACGGCGATGCGGTGGCCAAGCAGAGCTTGCTATTAGAAGGTAACGATGGCCTGTGGCTGGTGCTGGGTGATCCGTTTGATATGGCATTGCGCAATGCACTGCGCCAAAGAATCTCTGTCAGCTATCAAACGGCATTTGCCCATCATCAGGCGCTGCGTACTTACTTAGAACAGTTTGAAACCTCGCACCGCGCCATGGATCAGCTTGGGGCAGGCGAGCAAAGTGAAGTCAGCCAAAATGGGGTTGTTGAAATCTCTCTGGCAAGCTTAGTCAGCGATAAAAAACCCGTGGTTAAGCTGGTTAACTCCACGCTTTACGACGCGCTCAAAGCCAAAGCTTCTGATATTCATATGGAAAGCACCCCCAACGGGCTGACGATTAAATATCGTATCGACGGCGTGTTGCTGCATATTGGCGGGGCCAATGGCCTAGAAAACGCCGAGCAGGTGATCTCACGGATTAAAGTGCTGGCCGATCTGGATATTTCTGAGCGGCGCGTGCCACAAGATGGCCGTTTTAAGGCGCGGATTAATGGCCGCGAAGTCGATTTTCGCGTGTCCATCATGCCGTCTATTTATGGCGAAGATGCGGTGCTGCGGGTACTAGATAAGCAACAAAGCGGCGATGCATTTAAGCAGCTAAGGCTGGACGTGCTGGGCTTTGACGAGGGCACCATGGGGCGAATCCGCAGCCTAGCGCGTGAGCCTTACGGCCTGCTGCTGGTCACTGGGCCTACTGGTTCAGGTAAATCGACCACGCTTTACGCCACACTTTCTGAAATAAATACCGGTGAAGAAAAAATCATCACCATTGAAGACCCGGTGGAGTATCAGCTACCAGGTGTTTTACAAATTCCCGTGAATGATAAAAAAGGCCTGAGCTTTGCCCGTGGCCTGCGCTCGGTACTGCGGCATGACCCAGATAAGATCTTGGTGGGTGAGATTCGCGACGGCGAAACCGCCAATATCGCGGTGCAGGCCGCGCTCACCGGCCACTTGGTGCTGACCTCGGTGCACGCCAACAATGTGTTTTCGGTGCTCGACCGCTTTATCCATATGGGCGTAGAGCCCAATAGCTTTGTGGACGCGTTAATTGGCGTAGTGGCACAACGCTTGATTCGAAAAGTATGCCTGCACTGCATAGTGGACGATACGCCCGATGATGAGCTATTAGCCGCTTCAGGATTAAGCAGGGAAATGGTCAGCACATGGACATTTCGTAAAGGGGTGGGTTGTAAGGCCTGCCGCAATACCGGCTACCAAGGACGTAAGGCGATTGCCGAAGTTTTAAGGCTGAACGACGAATTAAAACAAGCTATCGCCAGCCGCGCACCGGCAGTAGAGCTCAAACAACTGGCAGCCCGCTTTGGGTTTTTATCCATGCGCCGGCAAGCAATGAGCGTGGTGGCCAGCGGCGAAACCACTTTGCAAGAAATTAACCGCGTGACGTTTGTGGATTAAGGGTTAATCACTCATGTCACGTACAAAAAAATTGGGTCCACGAAAAGAACAGAAAGATGCACAGGCTTAAGCTAGCCTCGCTGCCTTGTTATGGTTTTTTAAGTGATGGATATGCTCATCAATCGGGATGCAAATGAAGCGGTAGGCTACTCACTAAGTACTTCAAGCTAAATTTTCTTGTATTTGAAACAGGCTAAAAAAGCGTCATCCCCGAGTGTTTTTGTCGGGGATCCATCAGCGTAGCTAGATTCCCGCCTACGCGGGAATGACGCTGCTGATGGTCGTGATACACGATAACTTATGGTGTAGCACTTATTAATCTGTTGGTGTTTGATGTGTTTTTCGTGGACGACGTATTTTTTTAATAATGACGCTGGCGAATGGAAGTAAATCGTGTCCCCTTTATGGATTGAGCATAGCGTTTGGCTGGCGGGGAATAAGCTAACTCTGGCCAGCCAACCCCGCTTACAAAAAGCCGACAAGCAATGGCTGTCACAAGCGATTGATAGTCAGTCTGCTGCACTGAGTTTGCAGCAGTTGCTGGCTGCCCGCCCCGCAAGCAGCGTTAGCACGCTCAATGTGCTGCTCAGCGGAGATTGGGTGCGCTATGGCGTGCTGCCTTGGCAGGATGGCTTGTATCAGCCTAACGACTGGCAGGCTTACGCTCGGCTTATTCTTGCACAACAATTTGGCAGCAATGCCGATGGCTGGCGGGTGTGCATCAACCCCGCAGGCTTTGGCCAGCGCCGCCTTGCCTGTGCTATGGATGAATCTATTTACCAGATCGTGCTTGAGCTAGCCAAAAGCAATAAAACCCGCCTACAAAGCGTGCAGCCCTTATTAAGCAGCGTGATTGCGCAATATCGCCGTCAGCTTCTTGCTGCTGAATTTGCCTTAGTGGTGACAGAAAACGACAGCCTGTGCTGCGCTTTTTGGCAAGATAAGGCATGGCAAGGTGTCATCAACCTGCCGATCAATCAGGGCAGTGATGCGCTGCACAATGGTGGCATGGCGGCGCTGCTGCGCCAAGCGGCCATGCTGGCACAAGTGTCGCTCCCCAAACAAATCTACATCAGCTCATCAGCGCATTCGCTGGCTAAACTCGGCCTGCCGGGCTGTGAGGTGGCCTACCTTGGCGCAGTCCACCCCTTATTTACCGAAGGGGTTGCCACATGAAACCCGTACAACTCTATTTGTATACACGCCCAAGCTCACTCTCGATTGTAGCGGCGGCTGACCTTGATGCGGTGCATCAACGATCTACCAAAGGGGCTGCCACATGAAGCCCGTACAACTTGATTTTCATAAGCGCCCCAGCTCAACACCTTGGTTGGGTCTGGTGATTGTGGTGGCCGCAGTGATTACTCTGCTATGGGTGATGACTCGGCTGGATATTGCTGAACAAATGCGTCAGCAGCTAGATAGCCAAGAAGATGAAATCAGCTGGAATCGCCGCCGTATCGACGAAGCCCGCAATAAGGAGCAAAAAGAAGCCCCAACCAATGCCAAAGTGCAGGCCGCGCAACAAGCGCAGCAGCAAGCTATTGGCCCCGTATTAGTGGTGCTGGAGCAAACGTGGCTGCCGAACGTGGCTTACACCCGAATTGAGCTGGCCAGTGCGGAGCATCTAGTTAAGCTGGATTTGGAAGCCAAAACACTGGCCGATGCTTTAGCACTGGTAGACAGCTTGGGTAGTACCAAGGGAGTGAAGGCTGTTTCTTTATCCAGACACAATATGCGGGTCAGCGATCCGTTTCGTCCGGTACAGGTTAATCTAGATATCACATGGGAGCCGCGTCAGTGAATATGCAGCGACTCTTACAACATGGCCACTGGTATCTGCGCCAGTGGCGGCAATACGCGGGGATTCTGGCGATAGCAGGGCTGGTTTTAATGCTCTTTGCCACTGCTTTATACCTGCAAAAGCTTAAGCCGCTGCAAAAAGACTTAACCCTGCGCGAAAGCACGCTGAGCGAGGCAGCGCGTAAGCTGAAAATAGCCAGTGCAATGGCATCAAACGCGTCCCAAGCCAGCAGCGTAGCTACGCGGCTCCCCAAATCCAGCGAATTTACCGCGTTTTTACTCAAGCTTAATGCGCTGGCGGAGCAAAAACATATTGTGCTGCAGCAAAGCGATTACAAAGCCACGCCTGAAATCAATGGCGAGCTGCTGCGCTACAGCCTGCAGTTTCCTGCCAATGGGGCTTACCCAGACGTACAGCAATTTATTGCCGAGCTGGAGAAAATGCCAGGGGTAAAAATAGAAAACCTCAGCCTCACCCGTCAGCAAATTGGCGAAGCCATGCTCAGCCTGCAAGTGCAAATGTCTTATCTAAGCGAGGTGCAGCAATGATATTGCACTCGCCAGCCATAATACCGCTTGGGCAAAAAACATCGCTCTTCGCTGCAATCTGTAAAGTGGGCAAAGCGGTTTACCTTGCTCACGCAGATGCACCGCAATGGCCTGAACCCATACACCACGTGGGCAACTTGCCCTGCCTACAGCGGCAAGAAGGACGCTGCTAATGATTTCGCGCCCTTTACAAATTATTGTTGCCATCACCGCCCTGCTGACTATTTACGTGGCATGGCAAGATAGCCAGCCAGAAGAAAGCCACGAGCGCCGCCAGCAGCGTACTGCAACCGCCAGTGCGGCTCAGGCATCCGCCGTAGCAAAGGCGGTGGCGTCATCCGCCAGTAGCGTGGCGGTGAATTTATTCCCAGTGCAAACTTGGCAGCCGCCACCACCGCCGCCACCTAAACCCACACCAACGCCTAAGCCCACACCGACGCCTCCCCCCATCGCGCCGCCTTTGCCCTTTCAAGTGGTTTCTACTTGGCATGAAGGCAGCACCGATTATGTGGTGCTAGAGGCTAATGGCCAGCAGATAGTGGTTTGCCAAAGCTGCAATGCACTTGGGCGTGTACAAAAAGGCGAGACTTTACTTGGCACTTGGCGCGTTGATCAGGTGACTCGCCAACAAATTGTGTTTACTTTCCTGCCACTGAATCAGCAGCAGGTGCTCCCTCTTGGAGCGACTCCTTGAAGCGCGTATTTAGCCGGTGTTCAATTACTTATAATTTCTCTGCTGCACACAGCAGGTTTTGTCTTGGGGAGCTACACCTTGAAGCGCGCATTTAGCATGACTCTTATCGCGGCCAGCCTGCTAACAGGCTGCGCTGCCGACATGGCCCGCAAGCAGGGTGAATCATTAATCTATGAAGGCGAAGTAGAGCAAGGATTACAATTATTAAGAGAAAAATCCAAGCTTTACCCTGACGATATTAAGCTGCGTACCAGTTATCAGCGCCAATTAGACAGCACACTCAATCTATTACTAAAAGAAGCCGACAATGCCCGTGCGCGCGGCGATATTGAGCTGGCCACCAATCGCTATCAGCAAATGCTCTCGCACGATAATGGCAATTACCGTGCGCAAGAAGGCCTTAGGCTAACTGAGATCGCGGCGCGGCAAGATTCCATGCTGAAATATGCACGGGAAATCAAAGAAAGTAAGCCTGATGAAGCACTCGATGTGCTAGCGCAAATTTTAAATGACAACCCTAGAAATCCGCAGGCACTTAGGCTGCGCGATGAGATAGAAAGCCGTAAGACCCGCGAAGCCACGCTGCGCCCAGGTTTGGCTCAGTCTTTAAAAAACCCGATTTCTTTGCAATTTAAAGACCAAAGCATTAGCAGCGTATTTGATATTATTTCGCGCATAGGTAAAGTCAATTTTATTTTTGACCGCGATGTTGCCCCTAATCTGCGCACAACTATTTATGCGCACGATAGCAGCGTTGAAGACGTAATCAATTTAATTTTGACCACCAATCAATTAGATAAAAAAATACTGAATGAAAACACCATTCTGATTTATCCAAAGCGCCCAGATAAAGACCGTGATTACAAAGATTTGGTGATGCGCACCTTTTATTTATCCAATGCCGATCCAAAACAGGTATTGGCCATGATTAAGCAAATGGTTAAAACCAAAGATGTGTATATCGACGAGCGTTTATCCATGCTGGTTATGCGGGATACGCCCGAAGCCATCGCCGTGGCCGAGCGGCTCATTGCGGCCCAAGATTTGCCGCAATCAGAGATTATATTAGATGTAGAAATCCTAGAAGTCAGCAGCACCGATTTACTTAATATGGGGATTCAATATCCAGACACCATTAGTGCATCGCTTGCGCCCATTAATGTGCCACTGATTGGCACAACGAGCACGCCGGCCGGAAACATTAGCTTGGATAGGCTAAGTAATCTAAATAAAAGCGATGTATTAGTGAACCTTGGCAACCCGATGATCAGCGCCAACTTCACCCACAATAAGGGCACGACCAATATTTTAGCCAACCCCAAAATTCGTGTTAAAAACCGTGAGAAAGCCAAGGTACAGATTGGTGAACGCGTACCCGTTGTGACCACCACCAATAATAACGGCACCACCTCAGAATCCATCACCTACCTTGATGTGGGGCTAACGCTGAATGTAGAACCCGTGCTATCCAATGATAACGATATCAGCGTTAAAGTATCGCTAGAGGTATCCAACGTTACCGGCAGCATTACCACCCGTAACGGCTTAATCGCTTACAAAGTGGGCACGCGCAATGCCACCACCAATATGAGCGCTAGGGATGGAGAAACACAGGTACTGGCTGGCTTATTATCCCGCACCGATCAATCCACCGGTAACGCCCTGCCTGGCCTTGGCGAGCTACCTGGCCTTGATCGCCTCTTTGGTAATAAAAAAGACGATAACGCCAAAACCGAGCTAATTCTGCTGATTACCCCGCGTGTGGTGCGCAATTTGGCGATTCCATCACCACATATCACCACCTTTGAAAGCGGCACAGAAGGCGCAATCAGTATCAGCCCACTGCGCCTGCGCACCAGCTCCAGCATTAAAATCAACAGTAATTCTAGCGGTAGCGTCATGATGCCAGCACCACAAGTCGTGATAGCACAGCCCGCACCAGAGCCAGCACCGGCTCAAGTACCCGTGCCAAGCCAAAGCGAGGAATTTGTACCTAAATCCACGCCGCCCGCACCAGAGCCCACCCCTTTACCTGCTCGCGGCAACGGTATGGGACGCCGTTAAATATGTTAGCAAGCGCACCCCGCAGCAGGTTTAATCAAGGTTTTACCTTGATCGAGCTGATGGTTACGCTCACGATTTTGGCTGTTTTAGCCACTGTAGCCATGCCACTCTCGCAAATTACGGCCACTCGCCAAAGAGAGGAAGACCTGCGCCGCGCGCTGTGGCAAATTCGCAGTGGGCTGGATGCCTATAAACAAGCTGCAGACGATGGGCAGATCAAAAAGTCGCTCGATGAATCGGGTTACCCTCCTAATCTGGCGGTATTAACCGAAGGCGTAAAAGACGCCAAAGATCCAAATGGCAAAATGATTTACTTTCTGCGCCGCCTCCCCCGCGATCCATTTTGTGACTGCCCAAGCAGCACCGATGAAAAAACGTGGGGGCTACGCAGCTACACCAGCCCGCCCGATTCACCACAAGCAGGCCGAGATGTATTTGATGTTTATTCCTTAAGCACCGGCATAGGCTTAAATGGCGTGGCTTATAAAAAGTGGTAAATAATGTCCTGATTATGGCTCTTGCTCAAAAAAAAACATGTATTGCATATCGGCCAATATGCCGTAGGGGCGCTGCTTGCTGCGCCCTGCTCAGCAAGGGCGCAGCAAGCAGCGCCCCTACGGCTTCGACAAAAACAAGCTAGAGGCATACTCAGCAATAATGCTACGCAGCCCACTAAAAAAACAAACAGATACCACATGACCATTACTTTTAGATCCGTTTTTTTCATGTATTTAGTGTTTCTCGTGGATAAATAGTCTTTGTTCGTAACATCAACTGGTAACTTATATTGCTCAAGCCAAGAAGGCTATGTATGAAAAAAACCCTATCTGGTTTCACCTTAATCGAGCTACTTGTTGTGCTCGCCATTATGGCCAGTCTACTCACGCTGGTGGTGCCGCGCTATTTTCATCAAACCGAGCGCGCTAATGAAACGGTACTCAAACATAATTTAGTCGCCATGCGCGATGCCATCGATAAGTTTTATGCCGATTCTGGCCGCTACCCCAGCAATATTGCGGAGTTAGTGAGCCAGAAATACCTACGCGAAATGCCTATGGACCCGATCACCAGCAAAAACGATAGTTGGCAGGTGGTTGCCCCAAGCAATGCCAGCGGCGTGTATGACGTAAAAAGTGGCGCTGAGGGGAACGGCAATGATGGCTCCGCTTACAATAGCTGGTAAAACACAGATCCAACCTAGCTTTGGCAGCAAGCAAGAAGCAGGCTTTGCTTACGCTTGGGCCTTAATGGCGGTGCTGATTATGGGAATCTATTTAGCACAGGTGGGTGAGGCTTGGCAAAACCGCGCCCAACGAGCAAAAGAAGCAGAGCTGCTCCGCGTAGGCGCAGAAATCCGCCGAGGGATTAAGCTCTATACCGAACAAAACCAGATGCAAGGCACGCAATACCCTAAAACACTAGAAGAGCTGGTACTCGACCCCCGCAGCCCCAGCCCGCGTCGTTTTATCCGCAAAGCATATAAAGACCCACTCACCGGTGAAGATTGGCAGTACATCTCCGCCCCTGGTGGAGGCTTTATGGGCGTGTATAGCAAGGCCCAAGGCAAGCCCCTCAAACAACGCCTATTTCCTAGCGATTTTGCCAGTTTTGCCGATCAAAACAGCTACCAAGACTGGAAATTTGCCCACTGGCCTAATGGTAAAGCGCTAAAAAAATAGCGCTTATTTATTGCTCTATTAGTCAGTAAAAAAGCAAATCCCCCTCAATCCCCCTTTTACTAAGGGGGAGGTTGCTACGAGAAAATGATGCCCAATATTGTGAAGATGCTTATACGTTTAAGGCACTTATCCCCTCTTTAAAATGTGTTAGAGGCTTATGCGTTTAAAGCACTTGCCCCCATTTTAAAAGGCGTTAGAGGCTTACGCGTTTAAGGTACTTGCCCCCACTTTAAAAGGTGCTAGTGGCTTACGCGTTTAAGGCAATTGTCCCCACGTTAAAAGGCGCTAGAGGCTTACGCGTTTAAGGCACTTATCCCCCCCTTTGAAAAAGAGGGGTTAGGGGGGATTTGGCTTTAGCTGGGCAAGCTCAGCCTGCCCTAAGCCATCAATCAGCTACGATAATCCGCATTGATTTTTACGTAGTCATAAGAAAAATCGCAGGTCCAGATAGTGGCAGCCTCCGTACCACGGTTTAGTTTTACCGTGATGCTGATTTCAGCTTGCTTAAGCACGCGCTGGCCGTCTTCTTCCTTGTAACCCGCGTAGCGGCCACCGTCTTTGGCCACTAGCACGTCATCCAGCCACACTTCTAGCGTATCTACGTCTAGGTTTGGCACTTCTGAATAGCCAATCGCGCACAGAATACGGCCCAGATTTGGGTCTGAGGCAAAGAACGCCGTTTTAACCAAGGGCGATCTGCCAATGGCGTAGCCAACGGCTTTGCACTCAGCGCGATCCAAGCCGCCTTCTACATGAATGGTGATAAATTTGGTGGCACCTTCGCCATCACGAATAATCGCCTTAGCCAGCGTTTGGCTGATTTCTAATACCGCATCGCGCAGCGTGGCAAAGTCGGCGCTGCTGCTGTCGGTGATTTCTGCATTACCCGCTTGGCCGGTAGCGATCAGGATAAAGCTATCGTTGGTACTGGTATCGCCATCCACGGTGATGGAGTTAAACGAGCGATCTGCCGACCAAGCCACCAACTCTTGCAGCAAATTTTGTGATACCGCAGCATCGGTTGCCAAATAGCCCAGCATGGTGGCCATATTCGGGTGAATCATCCCCGCGCCCTTGCTAATGCCGGTTAGGGTGACGGTTTTGCCGCCTAATACAATTTTCTTGCTCGCCGCCTTAGGGGCCACATCGGTGGTCATGATCGCGTTGGCGGCTTCAAACCAGTTGGCGGGTTTTAGATCGCCAATAGCGGCATCCAGCGCAGCAATAATTTTACCTGCCGGTAGCGGCTCTAAAATTACCCCAGTAGAGAACGGCAGCACTTGAGCGGGGTTAATATCCAAACGCTCGGCCAACGCAAAGCAGATTTCTTTAGCGCGCTCAAACCCATCCAAGCCCGTGCCCGCATTGGCATTACCGGTATTCACCACCAGTGCGCGAATTTCACCGCTGTCATTAAGATGGCTACGGCAAATACGCACCGGTGCCGCGCAAAATTTATTCAGCGTAAACACCCCAGCTGCGCGGCTGCCCTTGGCTAATCGCATCACCAACACATCTTTGCGGCCAACCGTTTTAACGCCTGCCGAGGCAATACCAAGTTCTACTCCGGCAACAGGATAAAGCTGGCTAGGATCAAGCGTGGGCAGATTAACGAGCATGTCTAAAATCTCCGAATAAAGCAAAAAGCATGATTGTAAAGCACGCGCGCCCCACTGGCTTTAGCCACCAACCGCAAATGGCCTAAAAAGTAATGAATAAGGGATGTGATGACCACCTAATGGGCGCTTTGCTCGCTTTAAGGTGGGCAGCTGTGCCGCGCGGATGGCTCGTTTTACTGATTAAAACGCGTGGGCACGGCTGCCCAGCCTACATTTGGGCGCATGCCATCAGCCATTTATTGTTTACAAACAAATAGCAGTTAATTGTCACCTCATTCAAGTTTTGGGTTTACCATTTAATTTGGGCTTTATAAATTGGATTCCAAATGCCGCACACACACCCTGTTCTTGCCGATTTTTTAAGCTTTACCCTTAGTAATCACCCTATTGATATCAAGCAAGGCCAGCTTGCTAATGGGGTGCATTGGCACTACCTAGGCGAGGGGATGTTAGAAATGACCCCGCAGCATGGCAGCGATCAAAGCTTGGTGCTTTCTGCTGGCATCCACGGTAATGAAACCGCTCCTATCGAGCTACTCAACGCCTTGGTGCAAGATATTGCCAGCGGCAAGCAGCCAGTGGCAGTGCGCTTGCTGGTTTTGCTGGGCAATGTGGCGGCCATGCGTCAAAACGATCGATATCTTCAAGATGATCTCAACCGCCTGTTTGATCATCGCCACCAAAAACGGCCAGAGAGCCCAGAAGCGCAACGCGCCTCCAGCATCGAGGCCGCAATGGCGCAGTTTTTTAACGCCGCCAGCGGCAAGAAATATCACCTAGACCTACACACCGCGATTCGCCCCTCCAGCTTTAGCCGCTTTGGCCTGCTGCCCTACCAAAGCCGCCCTTACGATGCCTATTTGCTTAGCCTACTAGAGCGCTGCGATTTAGGCGCGCTACTGATTAATCACGCCCCTGCAGGCACGTTTGCCTATCATAGCAGCCAGCACCACAGTGCAGAATCGGTCACTTTAGAGCTAGGCAAAGTACAGCCCTTTGGGCAAAACCAGTTAGCCGAATTTGCCGGCATCAACGCCCTAATGCGCGCCATGGTGGCAGGCACCCGGCCCGCTGCGGCTGCCCAGCCCTACAAAACCTTTAAAGTGGTGGCGCAGCTAGAAAAGCACAGCGAAGACTTTGTGCTGAATATCCCCAGCGACGTTGCCAACTTCACCGCCTACCCCAAGGGCACCTTGATCGCCTCCGATCAAGGCTATGAGTACACCGTCATCCACAGCGAGGAGCGCATTGTCTTCCCCAACCCAAAGGTAAAGCCAGGGGTTAGGGCTGGGCTAATGGTGGTGGAAGTAAACAACTAAAAATGCCCAATGTGTGCAAGCCCATTGCTTGCACACCTATTTACGATGCTAAGCTGCACTAAGCCAGTTTCCCGCAATTGACCCACCGCATAAAACCATTGATACTCCAACGACATACTGACGCAAAACTGACTTTTAACCCAAAGTGAGTATCAATCATGCCAAAGCCATCTAGCAAGCTTGCACATATCGGGCTGATCTCTGCCGCTTTAATGTGCTCATTTTCGACAAATGCAGCCAGCCCCACATGGCTTAGCCAAAGCAATCAAGACGCCCAGCCATTACTACAATTAATGGGTAAATACTCGCCAGAAAACGCGGGTAATTTAGGAGTAGACGGCTTAGATGAGCAAATTACTGATTTATCCCATGATCGCTTTGAGATTAGAAATAAAGAAACTCAGGCCATTATTCAGCAATTACAAGCACGTTTAAATACAGAAACACATTCTAAAAATAAACAAGACTTGCAAATACTCATCCGTAGTGCCGAAAACAATCTGCGCAAAAAAACCTTAGAGCGCAAATATTTTCTGCCCTTTAATGATCTAAGCAATCAAATTTTTAATACCGTCCAGCAAACCTTAGACCCACGCGTCCCCAAAGCACGCCAACAAACATTGCTAGTACGCTTAAATAAATATGCAGGGCTCTTTGAAGGCTTTAAGCCAATCACGGATTTAGCCGCAGATCGTATGCACGAGCGCTTAAAAGCCAACCCGCAACTGATTGGGCCTTTTAAAGGCGATATTGAACAGGCCTTAAACGATGGGCCGGTTTATCTGGCAGGCATCAAAGAAATGCTGGCTAAAAGTGAGGTAAAAGGCTGGGAAACAACTTGGGCCAAATTAGAGCAACAACTCACGGCCTACAATCAATTACTTAAGCAAGAAGTTCTGCCACGGGCCCGCAATGATTACAAACTACCCGCCGAAGTTTATGCCAATAATCTGCGCGATTTTGGGGTGGATATCCCACCAGAAGAATTAATCTCTAAAGCGCTGACTTCGTTTGCTGAGCTTCGCAATCAAATTGCCATTACAGCGACCATTGTGGCCAAAGAGCATCACTTTGCTAATGCAGATTATCGTGCGGTGATTCGTGAATTAAAGAAAACCCAAATTCCCAAAGAAAATGTCATCGCCAAATACAGTGACATCCTCGGGCAAATTGAAGCCATTATTAAAGACCAGCAAATTGTAACCTTACCCGATCGCAAAGCCGTGATTCGTTTAGCCAGCGATGCAGAAAACGCTAATCAACCCGCGCCGCACATGAATCCGCCCCGCTTACTTGGCAATAGCGGCGAATACGGCGAATTTGTACTGACTTCGGGCGTGCCAGCTGGCGCATCCAGCAAAACGCTACACTTTGATGATTTTACCCATCAGGCAGGCACGTGGACGCTGACTGCGCACGAGGCTAGGCCGGGGCATGAATTGCAATTTGCAAAAATGGTAGAAACAGGCGTTTCTATAGCGCGGGCCATCTTTGCCTTTAATAGCGCCAATGTAGAAGGATGGGCCTTATATGCCGAGGCCGAGATGCAACCTTTTGAGCCTATGGATGGTCAGTTGTTTGCCCTGCAGCACCGTATGTTGCGAGCCGCTCGCGCCTTTTTAGACCCCATGGTGAATTTAGGCCAGATGCCCGCCGAAGGGGCCAAAGCATTTTTAATGGAAGAAGTCGGTCTATCCGAAGGCATGGCCACCCAAGAAATGCAACGCTATACCTTCCGCTCTCCAGGGCAAGCAACCTCCTACTTTTATGGCTATCAGCAACTGATGGAAACGCGCCAAATCGCCGAAGTGGCCCTGCGTAAAAAGTTTGACCGCCGCGCCTTCAATGATTTTGTGCTATCGCAAGGCCTAGTACCTGGGCGCATTTTACGTGAGGCGGTGATTCAAGAATTTGTGCCTGCACGGCTTTGATGAGCACTTCAGCTGTTGGGGGTCGCCATTTGAATGGGTGCACAAGAAAACCGACTTGCACACACTAAGGGGCGGCTCGAAATAACTTCCCTACAAGAAAAACCGTCATCCCCGAATGTTTTTATCGGGGATCCAGTCGCGCTGCTGGATTCCCGCCAAAGGCATGCGGGAATGACGGCGTTTCAGAAAACTAAAGTTATTAATAAGTCGGGTAAAACCCGCATTTTTCAACGTTGCTCGCGGCTTGCACCCGCCCCAAGAGTGGCATATTGCTTAAGTTGATAGGATTAAGCCCCCCTAATCTGTAAGCAAAAAATAAGTATAAGCAGTAAATCAGCCCGATTTACTAGCTTTGCTCTGCCGCATGTTAAAATCGCCCCCTTTCACGTATTTGATAGCAGCTAATGACAGCCACCGGCACGCCTTCTTCCCCAGAGCAAAACCCAGCCCCAAACTACCTGCAGCAACTGACCGACACGCAGTTGACAGACAGGGGTAATCTGGAGCGCCTGCTGCATCGCCTGAATCAGCGCCAAGCCAAGCAGCAGCCTTGCGAGAAAGAATTGCGCGAGCTGGAAGCGGGCATTGCCAAATCGCTGGCTAAAAGTGAGCAGCGCCGTACGCGCCTGCCACGCCCAGAATTCGATGAGAATCTGCCGGTTAATCAGCGCAAAGATGAATTGGCAGAGGCGATAGCCAAGCATCAGGTGGTCATTGTTTGCGGTGAAACCGGCTCGGGTAAAACCACGCAATTGCCGAAGATTTGTCTAGAGCTTGGCCGTGGAGTGCATGGGCTGATTGGCCATACCCAGCCACGCCGCCTTGCCGCCAGATCGGTGGCAACCCGCATTGGCCAAGAATTAAAATCTGAAAACGCCGTTGGTTTTAAGGTGCGTTTTACCGATAAAACCACCGACGCCAGTTATATCAAGCTGATGACCGATGGGATTTTGCTGGCCGAAACGCTATCTGATCCTTATCTACTTAAGTACGACACGATTATTATCGACGAGGCGCACGAGCGCAGCCTAAATATTGATTTCTTACTCGGCTATATCAAGCAGCTATTGCCAAAACGCCCCGAGCTGAAAGTGATCGTTACCTCGGCCACCATTGATGCCGAGCGCTTTAGTCAGCATTTTGCTGGTGCGCCTGTCATGGAAGTCTCTGGCCGCACCTTCCCAGTGGAAGTGCGCTATCAGCCACTGCACGCCATTGATGAGGACGATCAAGAGCTAGAAATGGAAGAGGCCATCGTGCAAGCCATTGAAAACCTGTGGCGCACCGATGGTAGTGGCGATGTGCTGGTGTTTTTGCCAGGCGAGCGCGAGATTCGTGAAACCGCCGAAGAGCTGCGCAAAGCTAAGCTAAGAGACGCTGAAATTCTGCCGCTGTTTGCACGGCTTTCGAATGAAGATCAGCAGCGGATTTTCCGCTCCACCAGCACTGGCCGACGCATTATTCTGGCCACTAACGTCGCCGAAACCTCGCTCACCGTGCCGGGCATCCGCTATGTGGTGGATTCTGGCCATGCGCGGATTAAACGCTATTCGCCCCGCGCCAAAGTCGAGCAATTACTGGTTGAGAAAATTTCCCAAGCCTCAGCCCGCCAACGCTCTGGCCGTTGCGGCCGTGTGGCTTCTGGTATTTGCGTGCGTCTTTATGATGAAGCTGACTTTAACAACCGCCCTGAATTTACTGATCCAGAAATCGTTCGCTCGTCTTTAGCTGCAGTCATCTTGCGGATGGCGGCATTAAAGCTGGGGCATATCGATAACTTTCCTTTCTTAGAAGCGCCATCTAGCCGCTTGGTCAGCGATGGTTATCAGCAGCTGCGCGAGTTGGGTGCGGTGGATAGCGAAGATCAACTTACGCCAATTGGTAAACAGCTAGCACGCCTACCGGTAGACCCGCGCATTGGCCGCATGTTGCTGGCTGGGCGAGATGAGCATTGCTTGGCAGAAATCCTGATTATTGCCTCGGCGCTGTCGGCGCAAGACCCACGCGAGCGCCCTTTTGACGCCAAAGAAGCCGCTGCCCGTGCCCAAGCTAAGTTTGTGGATGATAAATCCGACTTTCTATCTTTCCTACGCATGTGGGAATTCTTTAACGAGGCACTGGATAATAAAACCAGCAACCGTCAGCTAATTAATCTTTGCCACGAGCACTTTTTATCCTATCTGCGCTTACGCGAATGGCGAGATTTACATCGCCAGCTCAGCGAGATTTGTCAGGATATGGATTTACAAGTCAATGACTTGAAAGCTGCACCGGGCACGCCAGAGCAGATTTTAAAAGCGCTGATGACGGGTTTGCTTGGCAATATCGGCTTTAAACAGCCAGAAAACGACGAATACCTTGGCGCGCGCGGGATTAAATTTAATATTTTCCCTAGCTCTGGCCTAAAAAAAGCACGGCCTAAATGGATTATCGCCGCCGAGGTGGTTGAAACCACCAAGATCTATGGCCGCTGCGTCGCCGCCATCGAGCCTGAATGGGTAGAGCGCATCGCCAGCCATCTGGTCAACCGCCATTATTTTGACCCGCACTGGGAAAAAACCTCGGCTCAAGTCAACGCCAGCGAGCGCGTTACCCTGTACGGCCTGCCGATTGTGCCCAAACGCCGCGTACATTTTGGCAAGATCGATCCCGTCGCCGCGCGGGAGATATTTATCCGCGAAGCCTTGGTGCGCTTTAACTACAACAGCCGCGCCAAATTCTTTGAGCATAATAAAGCGCTGATTCTGGACGTGCAGGATTTAGAACATAAAGCCCGCCGTCAGGATGTGCTGGTGGATGATGACGCGCTGTTTGCATTTTTTGACGCCAAGATTCCAGCCGATATCGTTAATGGTGCGGGTTTTGAGGCTTGGCGTAAGCAAATTGAGCGGGATAATGCTCAGCATTTATTCTTAAGCCGCGATGATTTAATGCAGCACGGTGCAGATGCGGTGACCGAAGAGCAATTCCCAGAGTTTTTCCGCCTGCTGGATGCCAAACTACCGCTTGCCTACCGCTTTGAGCCTGCTCACCCGCTAGATGGCGTTACCATTACCCTGCCCTTGCACCTGTTAAATCGCGTGAATCACGCTATTTTTGACTGGCTGGTGCCTGGCATGCTGCGTGAAAAAATCACCCTGCTGATTAAATCCTTACCTAAATCCATCCGCCGTATCTGCGTGCCGGTGCCAGAATTTGCCACCAAAATGCTGATCGCGCTGGATCAAGCTTCAAGAACCGAACCACTGCTACCGCAGCTGGCGCAGGCGGTTGGCCGTGGCGCGGGGCTGATTGTGCCAGCGGATGAGTTCAATCCCAAAGATTTGCCAACGCATCTGCAAATGAATTTTAGAATTGTGGACGATGCAGGGCAAGAGCTGGCGCAGGGGCGCGATCTGATCGCGCTACGCGCCCAGCTAGGTGAAGCCGCGCAAATGACCTTTCGCGATGCCGCCGACGATAGTGTAAGCATTGAAAAAACCGGCATCATCAAGTGGGATTTTGGCGAGCTGCCCGCCAAAATCAACTTTAAGCGCCAAGGCCGCCCTATTACCGGCTTCCCCGGCCTTGTGCCGGAAGAAGACGCGGTAGCGATTCGTCTATTTGATACCGAATTTGCCGCCAGCATCGCCCACCGTAGTGGTGTGATTTGCTTACTTAAATTTGAACTCAAAGACCATGTTAAGCAGCTGCCTAAATCACTGCCCACCTTCAATCCGCTGGCACTGCAATTACGCGGCGTGTGTAATGGCGATGAATTAATGGAGGACGTGGTGGCCAGCATTTGCGATCGCGCCTTTATTGGTGAAGACGAGCCACCACGTAAGCCTAAAGACTTTGAAGGGCAAAAATCACGCGCCAAAGTACGCCTGCCATCGGTACGTGATGCGGTGATGCGTATTCTGGCCGAGCTGACTGGCGAATACGTGGCGCTGAATAAACTGCTCGCCAAACCCTCGCCGTTTGCAAACAATATGAACGAGCTGCTGGGCCAGTTAGTCTTCAAAGGCTTTTTACAACAAACCCCGTGGGAGCAACTGCCTCGCCTGCCCATCTATGTAAAAGCCATGCGTATCCGCGCCGAAAAACGCGTTGCCAATCCGCAAAGAGACGGCCAACGCGGTGCGGAAATCAATGAGCTATTTAAGCGCTGGGAAGCAGAAATGCTCAAATGGGAGAAAGAAGGCAGAGACACCGCCCCACTCGCCCCATTCCGCTGGATGGTAGAAGAACTGCGCGTTGGCCTATTTGCCCAAGAGCTCAAAACGCCTTATCCAGTATCGGTAAAGCGTTTAAGTAAGGTGTTTGAAGATTTAACGCGGCGCTAAAAAAATACCCCAGTTAAATCAAGCTGGGGTATTTTTTTATCTAAGTACTTAGTTATCGAGTATTCAGAAAATCAGCATCGTTATTCCCGCGTAAGCAGGAACCCAGTGCGCTACTGGATCCCCGACAAAAACGCTCGGGGATGACGCTTTTTTAAGCTATTTTAAATACACGAAAACTTATTATTCACTACTTAGTTAATTAAAATATTTTCGAGCCTTTAATGCTTGAAGGATATGTTCCTTCGCATACGCTAGGCTTGGTATATTTTTCAGTACGGGTATATGAGCCGGATAAAACATTATTAGCTAAATCAAAAGCCACATTTTGTGACCAGTTAATTGTGCCCACGCCTTTACTATTATCAAAAGTTTGAGTCTTGAAATTATTTAGCTGATTATTACCGGAATAATTAATCGCCAACTCAGACTGCTTGCTGCCATCCCAGAAACGATAAGTTCCTTTACCATTTGCCTCTGGTTTAACTAGCCAAGTAAAGCCCAAGGTATTGCCTGTGGATGAATAATCACAAGTACTGTATTTAGGCGTCGCAGTGCTTGCTTGAGCCGTTAATACACCCATCCATAAATCATAGCTACCATAACGCTGACCATTCTTACGCGCACCAACAATTTCGTAAGTACGTTTTTCATCCCAGATCAGTGCTTTAGTACTTGCATTATATTCAGTGTCAACTGTTTCTTCTTTTACAAAGCCCACTTTAGCAGCGTGCCAGCGCTTTGAGCTCCACGTAATATCAAAACTTTCTGTATTGCCTTTATGCAAAATAGACGTATTTTCCATAGAAACGCAGGTATCTAATTTACCCAGCTTAGTGTCAATCGTTTCCCGACCAACAAAGCTATACTCTGATTTAACATTTTCGCTACGTACTTCATTGGCATACCAGCTAGCCGTCACTTTGCGTGTGTACTCTACTTTTTGAGGCTGATCTTTTACTAAATCATAAAGATAGACATTAGGAGCAGCATTTATTGCTAGATTTTTTTGTATCCAATCCATGGATTTGCCATTCTGATCAAAAGAATCATCGCGCCAACCTAATAATTTTTTCCCATCTGTGCTTCTATATTCTTTAGCAAAGCTAGAATAAGGGAAATAATTAGATGAAGAATAATTAGTCGCGTCTTCTAAAAAGGTGTATTTACTAGGTTTTTGTAAAACTGACTCACCATCAAGGCTAACAGTTTCATTTTTAGCATCAAAATAGTGCTGATATACCCCACCATTCCAGCCTTCTTTGAATTGCTGCTTGCCATAAAAATCAAATTTTTTCTGCCCATCCCAAAGAAATACTGCCGTATCCCCTTCAGTTGTACTTGTGACTTTTAAATCTGCCGGTAAAGAAAGAGATGCAATACACTGCGCCAGTGTTTCTTTGACCGGATTAGTCACACCCGTCGATACCGCTGGAGTAGCCACAGCAGTATTACTTGAATCCCCCCCTCCACCACCGCAGGCAGTCAGTGCCGTGGATAAGGCCAATACCATTGTTGTTAGCGCGTAATTTTTCATGATCTTCCGTTTATCAGGCAAATAACTAAATAAACTTGAATTATGCATAATTAATAAAAGCAAGTATATTACATTATGCTTTTGTTGATCTTTCGCAAAAACTAGGCAACAACTTACAAAAATCAACCACCACCACTCATCTCCTCCGGCACACTTTATGCTGCATGGCTATTTCCACTTACCTAAGGAAATATCATGCGTATCACACAGAGCGATTTACAGCTCAGTAGCCAACAAGCCAGCAGTAGCGAAACGCTTAAATCTTTGCAAGTTGGCCAGAAGGTGGGGTTAGATCAGCAGGGTGCGGGTTTATTTGCGGATTTTTTTAATGAGCAGCTTTCGGCGCTCTCAAGCGGCCTTGAGCAGGCTAAGAAGCAAGAGCAGGCTGAAAAAGACGTGGATAAAAGCAAGGAGCAGCGCTTTCAATCTTTATGGGAAATGCTGTTTGGCAATGGCCAGCCCTCCACGCAGAGCACCCCATCTCCATGCCCAAACGACAGCCCAGCAGCGACATCAACGGCGACAGTGGCACCAGTAAGCAGCAAAGCTTATAACTTGCAAATATTAGCCATAGAGCACACTAAAACCACCGAGAGCTGCAACTTTAACGCCAGCGGCAAAGTTTGCCTTAGCGATGGCAGCTCACGGCAATTTGACGTTGGATATCAGCATGCCCAAAGCAGCGAGACCACCCGTATTGCAGGGGCAGAGTGGTTCAAAATTAAAGACCCGCTAGTGGTAGATACCGGTGCTGCCACCACAAAGCTCAGCCCACAAAGCGTGGCTTTCGATCTAGATAACGATGGCAAAACAGAGACCATGCGCCTACCGGACGCTGGCTCTGGCCTGCTGTTTTTAGACCGTAATCACAACGGCATTGCTGATAATGGCAGCGAGCTATTTGGCCCGCAAAGCGGCAATGGCTTTAGTGAATTAGCCAAGCTGGATGACGATCATAATGGCTGGATTGATGAGGGTGATACGGCCTATAAAGACTTAAAACTTTGGCAAAGCGGTGAGCCTAGCCGTGGCCGCGTACAAACCCTTGCCGAGGCTGGCGTAGGCGCAATGGCCACCCAAAGCGCCGCCACCGAATTTAGCCTGAGAGAAGAAGGCAATGTGCTCGGCCAAATCCGCGCCAGCAGCGTGTGGTTAGGGGAGCACAGTGGCGCAGGTACGGTTAGGCAAATAGATTTAGTCACTCAGCCACAGGCTTGAAAACCAACGGTGATGCGCTGTTAGCTGTGCCATCTGACTCAGCTAACAGCAATAGCTGTACGGCCCCCTAGGGGGAGTCTTGAAGAAAGCGTTTTCAGCAGAATACCGCCTTGCACACCCAATCTCTTATTTTTAAATATATTTTTTCTAGAGCTGCGGACGCACTCCGCTGGGCCTAGTACAAACAACGCTCGCTTAGGAGTAGAAATAGCTGAGTAAAATAAATCTATTTATTATTAATTAACTTTCATTTAATTTTACAAAATTAATTTTCAACAAAAATGTTAAATAACAAAAACAAGTAAACAATCGTCACCAATATTTAATATTTAATCAATATAAATGTCATAGTTTAAAAAAAATTTATACCGCATCTATAAAATTTAAGTTTTTTTTCATCAGCAAGTCACCCCCCTTCTTTATTCTGCACCTTTTCCAGTTTCAACATTAGACCTGCTTGGGTGGTCTGAATTTATGTCACTCGAAACACCACAGAATAAAGGAACTGACTGAATGTCCGGAAAAATATACGCCTCCATGACGATTGCCCTTTCAGGGCTATTACTCAGCGCTTGTAATTCATCAGATGATATCGCTGGTAGCGGCGAGCAGGTGGTGGCCACTACACCTAGCCCTTCTCCTATTCCCACTCCCGTGCCCGCACCTGGGCCAAAACCTGAAACACCTCCTGGCCCAGATCCAGTTCCAACCCTGCCCCCCGTGCCTACCAATGTGCCCACCTTAGCACCAACTCCCGCACCAAACCCAACGCCAGCACCAACCACCGTGCCGACTCCAGCCCCTAGTACGCCAAGCCCAGCTCCGCTGCCCTCAGGCCCGGCCAGCAAAAAAGTGCTATTAGTGGGAATTGATGGCATTCAGTACGATGTATTACTTGATGCGCTCAATAACAAGCAGCTCAGCAATATTGCAAAATTAAACCTCAGCCCCAGCTATACCGGTGGGATTGCTGGCTCTAACACTCAACAGCAAACGCTGAGCGGCCCAGGCTGGGCCTCAATCTTAAGCGGCGCATGGGCCAATCGCCATGAAGTGCGCTCGGATTATGCTGGGCAGGTGTTTAAAAATGATTCTGTGTTTAAACAATTAGGCCAGCTCAAATCGAGCAGCATTACTAGCTGGAGCACTTTAAATAAACTACTGCGTGTAGATATTAATGCTGGGCAATTAAGCAATGCAATTGATTGCAGTGGCTTTGATAGCTGCGTTGTATCCTCAACCCAAAGCGCGATCAATAGCGGCAATTACAGCTTAGTGGTTTCCAATTTACATGCGCCAGAAGAAACCGCGCTACATACTGGTCTGGGCAAAGAATATAAACAGACCCTTAAAAATACTGACCAGCAAATTGGTGAATTACTCGAAACACTGAAACAGCGCCAAATTCAAAACAATGAAGATTGGTTGCTGCTATTAACCTCTAGCCATGGTTTAAGTGAAGGTGGCAATAACGATGGCCTGCCACGCGCAGTAAACCAAGCGGGCTTTATTGCCATAAATAAGCCACTGGCTGAAAAAATAGCAGGTGTACCTCTTAAAGTGCCTGCCAATATAGCCGACTGGTATAGCTATCCAAGCCAAGCGGATATTGCCCCGACCTTAATCAATTATCTGACAAATAATGCCAACGCTGAAAATCATACAATGGACGGCGTTTCATTATTAGAAGCGCCTGCAGTAAAACAACTACAAGCCAGAGCTAACCCAGATCGAAGCAGCATTACCCTTAGTTGGAAATCCACTGCGCCAGTTAAGCTTTTCCGCAGTGGAAAATTAATTAAAGAGCTGCCAGCTGGCACTACCAATTATACCGATAGCAATTTAGAGGTCACTAAAAACGGCTTATATAAATTTAACTACACCCTAAGTGCTGGCAATACGCTGACATCTTATTTGGCACAAATTGATTACATTAAACCTGCCGTGTTGGATGAAAGTATTTTGGCTGGTCTGACGCAATATTTTTCCTTAGACAGCAAGCTAAATGGCAATAAATCTAACCCTGCGCTCACTAGTTTTATTACGGGCCGAACGGCTAATTACGTTAATGGCCCATTAAGCAATAAAGCGCTGCAATCCACAGCCAATGGCAGTACTCCACAATGCACCAGCTGCGACGGTGGTTTCAAAGTGCCATTGGCGGTTGATTTAACTAAAGATACTGGTTTCTCAGTAGGCTTTTGGTTCCGCTCCGATGGCGTGCGTAATGATGTGCCGGTGATTGCCAATAAAGACTACAAGAGCGGTGCGAATATGGGCTTTGCCTTTGGCCAATACACCAACAGCATTAAATTCAATATTGGGGATGGCAAAAACCGCGTAGATCCACAGCTGTCATTTAATGCCAATAGCTGGGTTTATTTGGTCATGAGTGTGGATGCGGTCAAAAAAACAGTGCAGGTATTTATTGCTGACCCGAATCGCCCATTACAAAGCGCCAGCAGCAGCTTAGCAAGCTTTGATTTAAGCAAATTCTCTGGCTTAAATATGCTGGCACTCAATGAAGATGCGCAGGGCAATTACTTTACTGCAGCAAAAGGCGGCTCAGCTGGCTCTTTTGATTTTAGCGATCTAGCGATCTGGAACCGCGTACTAAGCCAAGACGATGTTATGGGCCTAGCCACGACGGGTAAATCACTGAAATCGTTTAATCCATAAGAGAAGCCAATATGAAGTCATTTTCAAGCCGCAAGCTATCTTGCCTTGTTCTGCTCCCCCTGCTTTGCAGCATTTTAAGCGCCTGCGGCGGGGAGGATACCAGCCCTGCCAGAGCAGCCAGCTCCACGGCAAGCGCCTCAGCCGCCGCTACCAATGCTTCTTCAGCAGGTAATCAGCCGCAGCCACCCGCCATGCACTGCGCCCCTTAAGCCAAGTTAGTGATGATATGAAAACAATTAATCGTAGAAATTTTTTAAGCTTTGCAGCCAAAACTGCAGGCGGTGCCACGGCACTCTCTTTTATTCCACCCAGTATTATGAAAGCACTGGCCATTCCTGCTCATTCGCAAACCGGCACCATCAACGATGTACAGCACGTAGTGATTTTGATGCAAGAAAACCGCAGCTTTGATCATTACTTTGGCACGATGCATGGGGTGCGTGGTTTTGGCGATAAGCTGGCCATCCCCCTGCCAGGGGGTAAAACTGTCTGGAACCAGAAAGATGCCAACGGCAGGGAAATCCCGCCATACCATATGGATACCCGCATCACCAGCGCCCAGCGCGTTCCCGGCACACCGCATCTGATGCCTGATGCCCAAAGCGCTTGGGCAGGTGGGCGTATGGATGAATGGCCTAAATTTAAAACGCAGTACTCCATGGGCTACTACCGCCAAGAAGACCTGCCGTTCCAATTTGCGCTGGCCAATGCCTTTACCATTTGCGATGCCTATCATTGCGCCTTCCATGGCGGCACCAACCCGAATCGTCTGCACCTATGGACAGGGATGATTGACCCCTTAGCCAAAAATGGCGGCCCAGTGATTAATAACGACGGTGAAAGCAAAAATTCACCCGCCGAATACTCTTGGACCACCTACCCAGAACGCTTGGAAGAAGCAGGGGTAAGCTGGCGCATCTACCAAGATGCCAATGATAATTTTGGTGACAATTCATTAGAAGGCTTCGCCAACTTCCGCCGCGCGAAACCAGATAGCAGCCTGTGGCGTAATGGGATGTCCACTTGGAGCATGGAGCAGTTTGCCATCCATGCCGCCGGTGGAACGCTGCCGCAGGTATCTTGGCTGGTGGCCCCTGCCAAATACTCTGAGCATCCAGGGCCTTCAAGCCCAATTCAAGGCGCAGATTACACGCAGCAGGTGCTCAATGCGCTGACCGCCAACCCTGATACTTGGAGCAAAACCGTGCTCTTGGTGATGTTTGATGAGAACGATGGCTTCTTTGATCACGTCCCGCCACCGGCAGCCCCTGCCCGCAATGCAGATGGCAGCTATGCAGGTAAATCTACGGTTGATACCCAGCTGGATTACCACACTAACGGGCAGATTTATGGCCTTGGCCCACGCGTACCCATGTATGTGATTTCCCCATGGAGTAAAGGCGGCTGGGTGAACTCTGAAGTATTTGATCACACCTCGGTGATTAAATTTTTAGAAAATCGCTTCGGGGTGTTTGAGCCCAATATCAGCCCATGGCGACGGGCAGTTTGTGGTGATTTAATGTCCGCCTTTAATTTTGCTGCGCCCAATGATCTGACTGTTCCCCCTATGCCCAATACCAGTCAGGCCGATACCATTGTGCTCAATCAAAGCAAACTGCCTAAGCCCACCGCACCAGCCACAGGCGTATTGCCACGGCAAAATCAAGGTGTGCGCCCATCACGCGCCCTGCCCTATGAGCTGCACACCAGCGGGCGCAGCGAGGCGGCCAACGGCAAGATGTGGCTGATTTTTAGCAATACCGGCCAGGCCAGCGGGGTGTTCCACGTTTACGACAAGCTGCATCTGGACAAAGGCCCGCGCCGCTACACGGTTGAACCGGGCAAGCTGTTATCAGATGACTGGGATACTAGCGGGGATCAAGGGCTTTACGATCTATGGGTATTAGGACCCAATGGCTACCACCGCCACTTTAAAGGCAATACCAATGACAGCAATCCAGAAATCCGCGTTTGCTACGACTATATGAATGGGGATATCTATCTCAAACTGCAAAACACCAGCAGCAAGGATGCAGCGCTCACTATTACCGCCAATGACTATCGCACCGATGGCCCATGGCCGGTACAACTCGCTGCCGGAACCAATGCCGAGCATTCATGGACATTGTACGAAAGCAGCCACTGGTATGACTTTAGCGTAACAGGCAGCAATGGCTTTGTACGCCGCTTTGCTGGCCGGGTAGAAACGGGCCGTCACTCCATTAGCGATCCAAGCAATGCTGGCACGGTAATGAAATATAGAAAGCGCGCCAGCTAGCAGCCTGTCGGACTTAGGACAGTCCTAAGTCCGACAAGCTACTAGGCAAGAAGCTGGGGCTAAGCCTGCTGTGTAGGATGATTTTGAATGTGGCTTAAAAAAGCCACAATCAACGGCACCTTAGCCCTATCTTTTAAATAATATAGATATTCATAAATTAAGGCGGAGGGCTGAGTAAATGGCAATACGGTGATGGCGGGATAATCCAGCACCTCACCTTTAGACATAATGCTGGCACCAAAGCCATGCATAATAGCTTGCCGAATAGCCTCGCCATTGGCAATGCAAGAAGCCGACTTGGGTGTTACCCCTGCTTGCTGAAGCATGGCTTGGGTTAAGACTTGTGTTTCTGAGCCCTCTTCCCGTAATAACAGATGCAAACCGGCTAACTCTGCAATATCCACTGCAGCTCGCTTAGCAAGGGGATGCTGACTAGATATTGCCAAAACCAAAGGCTCTGCAGCCAAAATAACCCGCATTAAGCGACGATCATCAATTTTACTAGAAGAGACGGCCAAATCGATCTCATATTCATTCAATGCTTTTAGCATTTTTTTGGAATTACCAAATTCCATCGACAACTGAATTTGAGGAAATGCCGCATGAAAACGTGCAATTCCTTGGCTAACAAAAAAAGGCCCTGTAGCCCCAATTCTTAAATGCCCCTGCTGCGCCCCACCTGCATTGCGCAGGCAAAAATCAATATTGGCCTCTTCTTGCAGTAATCGTTCCACCATAGGCATAAGGCGAACCCCAGCGTCGCTTAAAATCCAGCGAGCACCACCGCGATAAAACAACTCAATTTGATACTGCTCTTCCAACTGTTTAATACGCGAAGTAATGGTGGGTTGGCTTAATTGAATTTGCCTAGCGGCGAGTGCCACACTACCTTGCCGAGCTACCGCAAAAAAAGCACAAAGCAATTCACTTAGCATATGTTTTTTACATTATTAATGACACAAAACCATATTAACTAAGGCAAATGACAGTGTAAGGACAAGCAACGCTGTGGCATAATTAATCCTTCAATTGCTCACCCAATGCCTCTGCCAATGCATAAGCGCGCTGCACGGCTGGCCTTGCTGCCACGGCGTTAAACCAGCGCTTTAAATGAGGAAAATCGTCGAGATTTTGGCCTTGCTGCGCATAAGGGACAATCCACGGGTAGCAGGCCATATCGGCAATGGAGTATTCACCCGCAATAAATTCCTTATCCGCCAACTGCTTATTTAATACCGAATACAACCTTGTGGTTTCGGTGACATAGCGGTTAATGGCGTAGGGGATTTTTTCTGGGGCGTATAAAGAGAAATGATGGTTTTGCCCAGCCATCGGGCCTAAGCCGCCCATTTGCCAAAATAGCCATTGCAGCATGAGCTG
Source organism: Iodobacter sp. CM08 (assembly GCF_033446605.1). Taxonomy (NCBI): domain Bacteria; kingdom Pseudomonadati; phylum Pseudomonadota; class Betaproteobacteria; order Neisseriales; family Chitinibacteraceae; genus Iodobacter; species Iodobacter sp. CM08. The sequence continues at coordinate 96,437 of NZ_JAWQUO010000011.1, forward strand.
CTTATCTCTGAAATTGCTGGGGATAAATTGGCCGGTTTTTTCTGCCAAATAAAGCAAAATAGCGCCGGATTCAAATAGAGGAATCGCCTCGCCATTGTCGAAAGGGGAATGATCCACAATAGCGGGAATACGGTTATTGGGTGCAATACTTAAAAAATCTGACGCAAATTGCTCGCCTTTACCAATATGGATCGGGTGAACCCGATAATCTAATCCGGCTTCCTCCAAAAAGATGCGTACTTTATGGCCGTTGGGGGTCATCCAATAGTAGAGATCTATCATCGTTTGCCCTCTGCATCTGCCCGCAGCTGAGTCACGCTTTTGCCCGCATGGCCCCAATCATCGGTATCCACTTCTTGGATGATTACAAAGGTGGTGGCGGGGTCTTTATTTAAAACCTTAACCAGCACATCAGTCACACCAGCAATCACGGCAGCTTTTTGCTCTGCAGTGGCACCATCACGGGTAATTTGAATATTTACGACAGGCATGAGACTTCCTTGATTAGGGTGAGTGTAGTAACCATATCAGTGCCCTTGGCTTAAATTACAATAACCATCCAAAAATAGATTACGGCCCATAGCCCATACAATTATTTATGGGTAAAAAAATAGCCCACAATATTTTGCAGGCTATTTTTATAATTCTAAATATTAATTGAGTTCATCACTTTTCATGTATTTAGCGCCATTCACTGTTGCTTCTGCGCTTAAGCCATTTTCAGTGAATTGATATACATAGACGTTTTCTGCCAGATGCTTAGCACCGGCAATTTGCCCGCCTGTTTTGCCTAGCTTAGCCGCTGCGCCTGCCTCTCCGCTTGCGCTCCAACCGGATGAAACAAATTTATTATAGGCATCGGTGCTGGTAAACACCCAAACCTCACGGGTTTCCTTAGCGCCTAAACCTAGGCCCAATTTACCCTGCAGCATATTCATATAGGTACGCTTGCCCGATGCAACCGCTACCCCATCCCCACCACCGGCCCCAACAAACATGGCCTGAAAACCACCCGTGCGAAACACCGCATAGGCTGGTGCTTTAGCAATTTGAGACTTAGCTTTAGGATATTTTTTATAAACTTGTGCCAGTGTATCGCTAGCAGTGCGATCAATTTCTGTACGGCGCTCTGCGGGTGTTTTTTGATCCGCCGCCGAAGCGCTATTATTTTGTTTTACTGCAGAATCTGCCAATACTGGCAAAGAAAGCATGGTGGCTAGCACCAGAATCGTTGAACGTAATCGCATAATTAAACTCCTAATTGGATAAATTTCAGATAAGTTCTTACAAAGATAAGCGCTTATTATTCTTTAAACTTATTAAGTTTTTAACTATTAACTCTCCTAATATTACGTTATGTATCCAAACAATTCTTTAGTTAAAAAATAAGCTACGTAATATTTATTTAACAACATAAAGACTGCGCTTATTTTTAATAACTTTCCACCATAAAATGATAAATTGCTTAAAATTACCATTAATCACTTTGTGCAGTTCAATCCATAAAAAAGCAAAATTACAGCAAATAAGTGCAATTAATAGTTACCTGATTATGTCTCTTAGTCAAACGCCTCATCAATATCGTAGGGCGGGTGCAACCCGCGTTTTTTTCAGCACTACTCGCGGGTTGCACCCGCCCTACAAATAGCATATTGCTTAAGTTGATAGGATTGGGGTGCAACCCGCGTCTTTATTCAGTGTTGTTCGCCGGTTACACCTGCCCTAGCAATCCAAAAACAGAGCGTGGTTCTAAAAAATAGGTTTACATCGGCGTTATTGAGCAGGAGACATAATCAGTTTAATTAATCTAAATCACCGCACCTAATCAGTAATCCAATGCCATGCCCAACAGTGCGGCAATCGTGCCCAAGGCTTACAGCAGATACACAGGTATAATCGCGGCTACCTGATCAACACACTCCCGCCCCTATGCCACGTATCCAGCAATTACCCGACCATTTAATCAACCAAATCGCCGCGGGTGAGGTGGTAGAGCGCCCTGCTTCTGCGCTAAAAGAGCTGCTTGAAAACAGCCTAGATGCAGGCAGCCAAAGCCTAAATATCGAGCTATTGGCGGGTGGCACTAAGCTGATTAAGGTGATTGACGATGGCTGCGGCATTGCCAAAGACGAGCTGCCACTGGCGCTGCACCGCCACGCCACCAGTAAAATCCGTGATTTGGATGATTTGCAAAAAGTGGCCACACTGGGCTTTAGGGGTGAAGGGCTGGCGAGTATTGCCTCGGTTTCAAGGCTTACACTCAGCAGCCGGGAAGAAGGCTCTGATTACGCCTGGCGGGTAGATGCCGATAATGGCCATGTCAGCGAGCCCGAGCCAACATCGCTCAGCCAAGGTAGCGCGATTGAAATTCACGAGTTGTATTACCAAGTACCGGCTAGGCGTAAATTTTTAAAATCAGAATCCACCGAATTTGCGCATTGCAGCGATATGGTGCAGCGGCTAGCGCTAGCCAACCCTGGCGTGCAATTTACTCTCACCCATAATGGCCGCGCCCAGCTGCGCCTTTTGCCGGGTGATTTAGCCAAACGCGCGGCGGCGATTTTAGGCGATGAGTTTGTAGCCTCAGGCGTGCAGGTAGATGAAGGATTTGGCGGCTTACGCCTGTGGGGAATTACTGGCTCGCCAACGCTGGGTAAATCCAGCCGCGATGCGCAGTATTTCTTTGTAAATGGCCGCTTTGTACGGGATAAAGTGGTGCAACACGCACTGCGTGAAGCTTACCGCGATGTGCTGCACCACGATAAACACGCCGCCTATTGCTTGTTTTTAGAGCTTGATCCTGAAGGGGTGGATGTTAACGTTCATCCAACCAAAATTGAAGTGCGCTTTCGTGAATCGCAAGCGATTTACCGCTTTATGCTCACCAGCCTAAAAAAAGCGCTCGCAGGTACCCGCGCGGGCACAACGCCTGCGGGCATCGATCCTGAAACCGGCGAAATTGCCGCACCAGACTCTAGCGTCATGGCCCCCGCCCCAGCCATGGCGCCTAAAAATTATGCAGAAATGGCGCGCAAGCAGGGCAATATCCCGCTACAGCCACGTATACAAGCCCCGATGGCATTTTATGAAACGATGTTTGGTGATTTGAAACACGGCCAAAACCATGAATCGGGCGCGGTCAATCATGTAGGGTGGGCACCTGTGCCCACGCGTTCAGATGTCCAAGAGCACACATTTGCCCCAGCCGTCCCTGCCGGTGCATTGATGCCCGCCGCGGCAATCCCTGCATCCACAGCGCCTTCCCGTGCCAGCAGCTCAGATACCGTTCCGCCACTCGGCTTTGCACTGGGGCAGCTGCACGGTGTGTATATCTTGGCGCAAAATGCCGAGGGGCTAATCGTGGTAGATATGCACGCCGCGCATGAGCGGGTGGTGTATGAGCAACTTAAAAACGCTCTTGATCTGCAACAAATGCCCACCCAGCCACTGCTCATCCCGCATGTTTTTCCTGCGGATAAACACGATGTGGCCACAGTCGAAGACAACGCGGCCACGCTGGAAGCGATTGGCTTTGAGATCTCGGTGCAATCTCCCACCCAGCTTGCCATCCGCGCCCTGCCCATGCTGCTGAAAGACGCTAACCCCATCGAGCTGGCGCAAGCCGTGCTCAAAGATATTCGTACCGTAGGCGCGAGCGAAGTATTGGCAGGCAGGCAAAATGAACTACTCGCCACTATGGCTTGCCACGGCTCGGTACGTGCCAACCGCAGCCTAACCATTACCGAAATGAATGCCCTACTGCGCCAAATGGAAAACACCGAACGCAGCGGCCAATGCAATCACGGCCGCCCCACTTGGTTCAGAATGACGCTGAACGAGCTGGATAAAATGTTTATGCGTGGCTCGTAATACTGAGGGGCGGCCGTGCCCACCCATACATTCACCAAAAGCACGGCATGTTGTGCCCCTACAGCACATTGCCATGCAGATTTAATGCATGGGTATAAAAACATGCCCACCCCACACCTTCTTTCCAACGAGCGCTCATGCCAGCAAATGCCTTAATCGTTAAACTCTTTGCCGCCCCACTGCTGATTGCCGCGGCCAGTCTGGCTGGGCGGCGTTGGGGGCCGCAGATTGCTGGGCTGCTGGGCGGTCTACCGCTGGTTGCTATCCCAATTATCCTCACGCTGTGGCTAGAGCATGGCCCAGAATATGCAATCAAAGTGGCAGGGTCGGCATCGGCGGGGCTGTGGGCTAATGTGGTGTATATGCTGGTGCTGGCCCATGCCAGCCGCTATTTTGCTTGGCAGGGTACGATTATCGCCGGATGGGTGGCCTATTTAGCGGTGGCTTTTGCTCTGGCTGGCAGCGGGCTAGCGTCGTCCGGTTTTGTTAGCGTCAGCGTGCTGGCTGGGCTGTGGATTGCCATTTATTTTATCCCGCGCCCACAGGCGATCAATAGCTCGTCGCTGCCTAAAATTGAGCTTTACGCCCGTATGCTGGCGGCGCTATTGCTAGTGCTTGGCTTATCTAGCGTGTCTTTAATGCTGGGCAGCACCATGACGGGCGTGCTGGCGGGGTTTCCGGTGGCCGCCACCGTTATTCCTGCATTTACCCTTGCCAACGCAGGCCGCAACCCTTTGCTACTGCAATTAAGGGGATTTTTAATCGGCCTCACCGGCTTTAGCGTGTTCTTTTTAGTCTGGACACCGCTAGCCACCCAAATAGGCCTGCTCGCCTTCGCCCCCGCCTTAGCCGCAGCGCTATTAACAGGGTTCTTGGTGCGATATTTAAGCCATAGATTTCACTGATATTACTTCTGCGGTAAAAGGATAAAGACCAAAGCAAGGCCAGCTGCCAATCTGAATTACATCAGGGCATACGCTCCCTGATAAGCAAGATAAAGCCCAACTAAGCAAATCAGCCCACCAGAAAAGTACGGCGCTTTGCGGGCAAACTCACCAAAACCATTCCAGCGGGTGGCCACGTGTTTAACACTCAGCGCAGCCAGCATGCCAGAAGCCACCATCGTCAGAGCTAATCCAATACTAAAACACAGCACTAGCGTAGCGCCAAGGGCGATTTTCTTTAACTGTAAACACAGCAGCAGCACAGTAATAGAAGCAGGACAAGGGATCAGCCCACCAGTAAGGCCAAACATAATAATTTGGCCAGTAGTGACTTGCCGATCGGCAAAACGGCGACGAATATCATTGGCATGTGCACGCTCATGCGGGTCTTGATAGCCGGCAGCCGAAACATCCAGCCCCTGATCATCTGCATGGTGATGATCGTGCTCGGTAAACTCTACCTCATACTCATGGCTATGGTGTGCGTGGCCTAAGCGTAAACGGGCGATAAACTCATGAGGCTCAGGGATTTCTTGCTCAGATTCTACAAAGCCATCGCGCTGGATAAACGTGAAATGCTGGCGCTGACCATCACTTCTTTCTATTTCAATATGCAGCTGATCTGCGCTCCAAGCTGTGGCTTGCGCGCTTTCTTTAAGTACACGAAAACGGGGCGGTACGCCGTCTTCAAATACCTCTAACCTAAGCAGTCCATGACCTGTATCGATTTGCTTGGTGTCATGATGGTTATGATCGTGGGCAATAAACTGCTGCCGCCATGTTCGCCACATCATCCATATTGCAACCGCAATAATCAGCACGGCGGAAGCAAGCTGAAAATAAGGCTCAGTGGCCTCTGCATTCCAGCTTTGCCCAAAATACAAACCCGCCATAGCAATCGCCCAAACGACCGCCGTATGCGAAAGCGTAGCCGAGAGCCCAAGCAACACGGCCTGAGCAACCGTACCACGCACCGCAACAATAAAAGCAGCCATCATGGTTTTTGAATGCCCAGGCTCTAGCCCATGCAAGGCCCCCAGTAAGATGGCACTGGGGATAAACAGCCAGGCATTTCCCTGCTGCAAAAGAGTAGAAAAGTCAGTCATGGGGGTTTTAGCATTCGTTTTGATCTTTGCATGATACTACCCCCCAGTATAAATATGCTAATCTGCACTCCGTTTTTGTATACAGAGATCAGCCCATATGGCGCACACAAACCGAGATAAAGCCAAGCTACTTACGCGCGTTAGGCGCATACAGGGCCAAGCCACCGCGCTAGAAAAACAACTCAATGAAGACCCAGATTGCATAGCCATTCTTCAGCAGATTGCCGCTATTCGTGGCGCTGTAAATGGATTAATGACTGCGGTGATTGAAGGCCATTTAACGGAGCATATTGTGCAAGAGCCAGACCTAGCCCTAAGGCAAAAAGATTCAGAAGTGCTACTGCAGATTATTAAATCCTATTTAAAGTAAGTACTGCGTCATAAGTTAATGGGCATTAAGGAAATCAGCATCTCCATTCCCGCGTTCAAGCCTGCCCTCGGCAGCGTTAGGAAGCCTCAAAAAATCTATATTTCTAAATAATACAAGGCGCGGATGATGAGATCCGATCGTTTTTTCGAGCTTCACTTTAGTCTGGGGCAAAAATCCAGCTACACCACTTAGATCCCCGGCAAAACACTCGGTATGACGCTTTTTTAGCGCGCTTAAAACTTATGAAAACTTGTCATGCATTATGTTAGCGATCAGGTATTAGGCACTTTAAAAAGTGAAAATCATGCGGGATATGACAATAAATTACAAAAACCCACAGCTAAGCTCGCATAAGGCAAGATCATCCTCTGCCTCATTTTTAAGCTCGCTTACAAGCATAAATTAGCCATAGCAGCCGATAAACCTGATCGATTGATTGATTACATCTTGGCTAATCTATAAAAGTAATCAATAACTGAGCAACTCAGTACAGAAATAATCAGCCGGCTTTTTGAAAAATCAGCGATATCGCTGCGATATGCAACAGCAAAGCCAATGATTACTTTAGGGTTACTAGATGAGAATTTATACAGCGATGAGGTGATGTTGCTGCTTTATTTTATTGCCTAAAGCAGTGCAAACCTTTGATTTGATTGGTGCGCCCAGTAGGAATCGAACCTACGACCTTCAGCTTCGGAAACTGACACTCTATCCAACTGAGCTATGAGCGCACTTGAGGAAGGAGCGAATAATAACGTGTTTATGCGCATCAGTCTATGTGTAGGCTTTGTTGCTTGCTACAAAATGTCGGTATAATCCCCGTCAATAATATATGGTTTTATTTCCAACTCATGAACTTACATAAAAAGGGATGACAATGAGCGGTAGCAACGTGAAAGCGTCAAAGGGCATTGCTGGCATGATTCTGGCGGCAGTGATTGGGGTACCGCTATTTGTTTATCTGCTTATCAAGCTATTTACGTCAGGCAGTGGCATTGATGTCACACGCTCGACCATGACTACAGAAGCAGTGTCCGCACGCTTACAGCCCGTAGGCAGTATCAAGATTGTGGATGGTGGCCCTCCTGGCTCTAAAAGCGGTAAGGCAGTTTACGAAGCGGTCTGTATTTCCTGTCATGGCACGGGCTTAGCAGGCGCTCCTAAGTTTGCCGATGCCGGTGCTTGGGGCGCGCGTATTTCTAAAGGCTTTGAAACCCTTTGGACTCACGCCATCAAAGGCTTTAATGCAATGCCTGTTAAAGGTGGTGCGGCTGATTTATCTGATGATGAAGTCAAACGTGCGGTTGCATTTATGGCAAATGCAGGTGGCGCTAAGTTTGAAGAGCCTAAAGTAGCGGGTGCAGCAGCAGGTGGCGCAGTAGATCCAGCCACTAAGGGTAAAGAAATTTATGATTCAGTATGCATGGCTTGCCACGCTGCGGGCATAGCGGGTGCGCCTAAGTTTGGCGACAAGGCCGCTTGGGCTCCACGCTTGAAAGATGGTGTAGATAACGCCATTGCCATTGCCACAAAAGGCTTAAACGCAATGCCACCTAAAGGCGGCTATAGCGGCTCAGATGCAGAATTTGCTGCAGCGGCCCACTATATTATTAACGCCAGCAAGTAATTTAGCGGTGTTATCACAAAAAAGCGGGCAGCTTTGCTCGCTTTTTTGCGTTTATCAAGCCACTATTTCCCTTGATATGAGGTGGTGATTCACAGAAAATGCCCACCCTTAGCTGATGCTATTGGCTTAAATCAGCAACTGATTTAAGTAACAATGGCCTACTCCGTATTTCTTCCGGGTTTCCGATATGGGGTGTGTCTATTAGCCCGTGGTGTGCAAGGCACTTATTATGTTGAGTTATTGGTTGGTATTAGGCGTTGCCGTTTTTACTGAAATTATCTGGGCATTATCCCTAAAATATATTCAATTACACCCTAATCCTTGGGCTGTAGCAGGATCGATTGCTTTATCTTTTTTAAATATGGCATTGTTGTCTTATGCAATGAAAGGTATTTCGGCGGGCACAGCCTATGCCATTTGGACAGGGCTTGGTGCAGTAGGGGTAACCATTGGTGGCATTATGCTATTTGGTGATCCCTTAGGATCAACTCGAATTTTCTTTTTATGCTTAATTGTTAGCGGTGTTGTTGGGCTAAAGTTGGCATCTTAATTAAAAAAGGCCTGCTCTTCTTTAAAAGAGCAGGCCTTTTTTATATCCAGCGCTTATGCCTTAGGCACGGCAGCTAGGGCATCAACCAGCAGCTCCCAAAATGACGCGACCGAGGCAATTTCTACCCGCTCATCAGGAGAATGCGCGCCACGAATAGTAGGGCCAAAAGACACCATATCCATATTAGGATAAGCAGCGCCAAGTAAGCCACATTCAAGGCCCGCATGAATCACTTGCACGGCGGGCTGCTTGCCATAACGCTGCTCATAGGTGCTTTGTAACAGCGCCAAGGCAGTTGAGTTTAGATCGGGTGTCCAGCCGGGATACTCGCCCTCTTCTTCTACTACACAACCCGCCAAGCGGCCTACCGCCGTAATCGCATCAGCCAGCTCGCGCATGCGGATATTTTTGAGTGATCTCACCATCAAGACCGCTTCAAAACGCCCATTATCCACGCTGACTACGCCCAGATTATTAGAGGTTTCTACCACGCCAGGTAAAGATTTACTCCAACAGCGCACGCCATGTGGCAAGGCCAATAGCAGATCCAGCGCTAATCGAGCATGAGCCGCAATAGGCACGATATCGGCAGTGGCTGGCTTTAGGCTAATCGTCAGATTTGGATCGGTACCGGCTAATTCATCACGAAATAGCGCTTGATAGCCATCGACAATTTCAGCCAAGCGCGGCACATCACAGGCTGCAACAGATATTTTAGCGAAAGCTTCGCGTGCTAGCGCATTACGCAAAGTGCCGCCATTGAAAGAAACTAACTTGGCTTCAATCTCGCGGCTGGCAGCGTTCATTACCCGCGCCAATAAGCGAATCGCATTACCACGCTCTAAATGAATATCCACGCCTGAATGGCCGCCAACTAAACCAGTTAAGCCGATTTCAAACACATCAAAACCCGCCGCCAGTGGCTCGGTGCTTAATTTACGCCCCAAGCTAACATCCACCCCGCCAGCACAGCCAACGTAAACCTCTCCCCATTCTTCTGTATCTAAATTTAATAATAACTGGCCTTGCAATAAACCCGCCTCCAAAGATCGAGCGCCAGTCATGCCGCTTTCTTCATCAATAGTCAGCAATACTTCAAGTGGGCCATGTGGCAAATTGCTCTCGAGCATGGCTAAGGCAGCCGCTACTCCAATCCCATTATCTGCACCTAAAGTAGTACCCTCTGCGTGCACCCAGCCATTTTCGATGCGGGTGCGAATAGGATCGGTCATAAAATCATGCGTGTGCCCAGCGTTTTTTTGCGCCACCATATCGAGGTGACCTTGCAAAACCACACCTTGCCGATCTTCCATCCCTGGAGATGCGGGCTTGCGAATAATTAAATTTCCACCACTATCCAACTGCGCCGCCAACCCACGGCCTAATGCCCACGACAAGATATGCTCACGCAAAGCAGATTCATGCCGAGAAGGGCGAGGGAAGCGACAAATTGTGTCGAAATGACGCCATAAAGGCAGTGGAGCAAGATCTGTGATTACCATGGCTTAATTCTCAGTCAATGACAAGATATAGCGATTTACCATCTTAACGGGCAAAAGAAAAAAATGAGCTGTAAATAAAACCCAGCAGATTAATTAGACAAATAAAAAATTCATACAACGATAAAACACTCAAACTCATATAAATTATGAAATAAAGTCCAAGCAAAAATGTATTACAAATAACAAAAACAAGCGGAGTGACGCACATATTTTATATAGTAGGCGCTCACGTCTACCCTAAAAAGGCTGGCCTTTCCAACAAATAGTATGCAAAAAAATAAGACCTTACCATCCTGCATAAAAAATAAAGATGTAGATCACACAATATTTGTGCCACTAAAATGGTGGTTTTATTACAGCATTAGGATATAAAGTGAATCCCCTAAGCATTAAAGATCATGCTTTTTTTAAACTCAACTACTTAAATTAACTTTATGTCTATTTTGTTTATTTTACTAGCTAGAAAAAATTAAATAATCAGCCAATCAATAAATCATCGTTAACAAAACGAGCTTGCTAATATAATTATATTAAGCATTACGAACACGCTTTCAAGTCATCATTTATTGCTTAAGTCGCAAAAAAACAGCAAATTATATTAAACAACCGCTGCAGTTTAGCATTTTTCAATCTGTTCTTTAAGTCGGCGCGCATTATATATTGATGACTATTCTTATTAATAGAAGGGATAACCGTGACAGCGGTTCTTACACGACAAGTGGTATTATCCCGCACCAACGCAAATAAAAAAACATTTATGTTATCCGGTCAAGGTTTACTACTCTCGCTGATTGCCTCACTGGTTTTTTCAGTTTTAGGCTGGTTTAGCACCCAACTTACTCCTTTGCACGGCTTAGATATCTTTGCTTGGCGTGTAATCTGGACCGTACCCGCCATGCTGCTGCTTTTAGCACTGCTAAAGCATGGCCCCAAGATGCGCAGCACCTTAGCACGCTTTAAGCACGAGCCCATCCTATGGCTGGCCCTACCTGTTAATGCATTGCTGTTGGCGATTCAGCAGCTAATGTTTATGTGGGCTCCGCTAGAAGGCCGCTTACAAGAGGTCTCGCTCGGCTACTTTTTATTGCCCTTAGTGATGGTGCTGGTCGGCTTTTTTGTTTACAAAGAACGCCCTAGTCGCTTGCAATGGATTGCAGTTTTTCTTGCGCTACTTGGTGTCATGCACGAGCTTTGGCTGACTCGTGCATTTTCTTGGGTAACCCTCGTCACCGCTTTAGGCTACCCACCGTATTTAATGATACGCAGGGCTTTGCACCTTGATCCATTTAGTGGCTTTTTATTAGAAACGCTGTTTATCTTACCCGCAGCGGTTGCCTTAGTTTATCTGCACCCAGCCGCAACAGCCGCCCTGCACAGCACGCCCATTCTCTGGGTGCTCCTCCCGTGCCTTGGCATCATGACGGCAACGGCCTTTGTTTGTTATTTAATGGCCAGTAAATTACTGACCATTGGCCTGCTCGGCATTTTGGGTTATGTAGAGCCCGTCATGCTGTTTATGATCTCGCTGTTTATCCTTGGCGAGCCATTTAGCACCGCTGGCCTAGGCACTTATATCCCCATTTGGCTAGCCATTATGCTGACCTGCTGGCATAGCGCACAGACCTTACATCGCCAGCGAAAAAAATAATAAGCAGTGGGTTCAGCCCCAATCCTATCAACTTAAGGGGAATGTTTTAATTGTTACATAGGCCTCAACTTGGATTGCACTATTGCAAGCATTGAAAACATAGTAGGGTGGGCGCGTTTTTTGCCCACGCTGTGTGATCCGCGTAGGCAAGATAAACCACCTTGTCCACCCTACATGCTGTGCCTAGGTTGATAGGATTTGCTTACACCCACCCTAAGATATTTCAACGCTTGCAATAGAAAAATCACCTCTCCACGCCCCCCCCCAGCTCAGCGTGTTTTTTCCCCTTGGGTACTTTGGCGCACGCCGCGCTCGCTAGATTCTTTTAAGATCAGCTCAGCCTATACGCCAAGCGAAACCCGCCATGAAAACATATCAACTCTACGCCATCCTTTTATTGAGTCTTAGCACCCCAAGCTACGCCGCAGCGTGGAAGGAACTAGGCCATACCAGTAGTGGCAATACCATTTCGGTAATAGACACCCAGTTTCGTAAAGGGGCGATCATTACGACGCGCATCCGTAATGATTTGCACGAGCCTAAGCCAACTGAAAATGGCAACATCACCCGTATCGAATCCGATCTTCAAATCAATTGCAGCAAAAAGACCGTTTCCCCTATCCGCACCTTCCTATTTGATGAGCAAGGCCAGCCAGAACTATCAGTAAATTTACGCGGAGGGAAAGAGTTTTTAAAAAAAGATGCCGATAGTGCTATGGGATTAGCGATTGAGCAGCTCTGCTAGCCGCAAGCCAAAATTAGATAATTGAAAGACATTGCAGATTAAGTAGAAAGTAAATGTTAGAGTCAAAAAAGCAATTCAAAGCTATCTATATATCAAAACAATCATTTTTAAAGCATGAATAGCACGGTATTATCTAAAAATCACCCATCGAGAATCTGCCATGCGCCTGATTTCATCGCTCCCCATATTTGCTTTACTCTGGGCTGTTACCGTAGAAGCCAAGCCGCTCACGGTATGCACCGAAGCCAGCCCAGATGGCTTTGATGTTGTTCAATACAACTCACTGGCTACCACTAATGCATCAGCTGACGTTATTTTTAATCGATTAATTGACTACGATGCAGCCACTGGCAAGCTGGTGCCAAGCCTTGCCGAAAAATGGGAAATTAGCCCAGATGGCTTAAGCTACACCTTTACTCTTAAAAAAAATGTTAGCTTTCATAGCACCGATTACTTTAAACCTAGCCGCCCGCTCAATAGCGACGACGTAGTTTTTACCTTTAACCGCATGTTAGATGCTAATCATCCATGGCATAAAACCGCCGTAAATGGCTATCCACATGCGCAAACATTTCAACTACCTAAGCATATAAAAGCGGTAAAAAAAATTGATGCGCAAACCGTGCGCTTTGATTTAAATGCGCCAGAGGCAACGTTCTCTGCCTTACTCACCATGGGCTTTGCTTCTATTTATTCCGCCGAATACGCCGATCAATTATTAGCAGCAGGTAAAACCACCGATTTAAATAGCAAGCCCATCGGCACGGGGCCATTTATATTAAAGAGCTATCAAAAAGACAGCAGCATTCGCTTTGATGCCGCGCCAAACTATTTTGGCAATAAAGCTAAAATTGATAAGCTGATTTATGCCATTACCCCAGAAGCCGCCATTCGAGTGCAAAAGCTCAAAGCAGGCGAGTGCCAAATTGCCCTCTCACCTAAGCCACAAGATGTATTAGCGGCAAGGACAGATAAAACCCTGCAGGTTATTGATACTCCAGCGTTTTCTACGGCCTTTATTGCCTTTAATAGCCAGCACAAGCCATTTGATAATGTAAAAGTGCGCCAAGCATTAAATTACGCATTTGATAAAAAAGCCTATCTAAAACAAGTTTTTGATGGCACGGCCACCGCGGCCGACGGCCCTTATCCGCCTAATACTTGGAGCTATATCAATTTAGCGGACTACAACTACAACCCTGCCAAAGCCAAACAATTACTTGCGGAGGCAGGCTTTCCCAATGGATTTAGCACCACCATTTGGATACGCCCTGCGGGCAGCACGCTCAATCCTAATCCACGCGCAGGCGGCGAAATGCTGCAAGCCGATTTAGCCAAAGTAGGCGTAAAAGCTGAGCTAAAAGTCATTGAATGGGGGGAGCTAATTAAACGCGCAAAGGCAGGAGAGCACGATCTGTTATTTATGGGTTGGAGTGGCGACAATGGCGACCCAGATAACTTTTTAACGCCACAATTTGCCTGCTCATCGGTAGAATCTGGGCTTAATTTTGCCCGCTATTGCGATCCGCAGCTGGATAAACTGATTAGCAATGGTAAAAAAACAAGCGATCAAGCGGCAAGAACCAAGCTTTATGAAGCCGCGCAAAAAATTATTCATGACCAAGCATTATGGATTCCATTAGCCCATCCTATTGCTGCGGTACTGACTAAACCCAATGTAAGCGGCTATAAAATCAGCCCATTTAGCCGTCAGGACTTTAGCAATGTGATTGTAAAATAAATCACTCAGATTAGCAGCCATCAATAAAGGCGATTAAAACTCGGCATAGTCGGGTTTTAATCGCCTTTTTATTGAGTGTGTCAGAATAGGCACTTAGTCTATAAAGAGATGAGCATTTCAATCTGGAGGCTAGCCTCATGGCATTACTATTATTTGGCAGTTTGCTGATTGTATTTGGCCTATTGGCGGGTAGCCTCTTACTGATCGCGCCCCTAGGCATTGTTGAAATCACTCCAAGTATCGGGCTTTGGATCGTATTCCCAGTCTTTAGTATTGGTGGCTATGTTCTGCTGACGCTAGCCCCCAACTTTGCCAAATTACGCTTACTGGCTTGGTTTTTATCCAGTTTATTACTCTTACTGGCGGCTGCCGCCGCTGCCGAATTAATGCTCTATGCCAGCACGATTATGCAGCCCACAGGCAGCACTATCATCCTGTGGTATATCTTGCTTATTGCTGGTGGGCTGGGTGTGGTGGCGACCGGCGCCTTTGATCTTAAAAAGTTAATCCCCAAGCGTAACAAGCCTAAGCCTGCAGCAGCACCCGCTCCGGTGAACCCAAAGGCAAAACATTAATCTGGTAACTGTAATGCCGCCAACTCTGCCTCGCTAAACCCCGCAGCTCTGCGCGCCTCTAAATTAAATGGCCCACGCTGTTTTGCGGCTTGGTATTGCAAAGCCAATTGTGCGTAAGTAGCAATAGTTTCTAGCCCTCTTTCATCACACAGCGCCTTATACCAGCGATTGCCAATGGCCACATGCCCTACTTCATCACGCAAAATAATATCTAAAATGGCTGCGCCAGCTATATCGCCGCGATGCTTGAGCCGATCGCGAATTTGCGGGGTAACGTCTAAGCCACGTGCTTCTAAGGTGCGTGGCACCAGCGCCAGCCTAGCCAGCAGATCACCCTTGGTTCTTTCTGCCATATCCCATAAGCCGTTATGCGCCGTAAAGTCGCCATAGGCGTAGCCCAGCGTAAGTAAGTGCGCTTGCAGCAATGAAAAATGATAAGCCTCTTCCCGCGCTACTTTTAGCCAATCCCGATAAAAATCTTCAGGCTGACCAGCAAAGCGCCAAAGGATATCCAGCGCTAAATTAATCGCATTAAATTCGATATGCGCCAAGGCATGCACCAGAGCGGCGTGCCCTTCTGGCGTATTGATTTTGCGCCGGGGCACATCCATTGGTGGCACCAAGGGCGGCTTATCGCAAAGGCCTGGCGTTTGGCCGATGGCGATAATGTCTTCATCAGACTGCAGTGGATGTACATCTTCAATAGCATGGACCAGCGCAACTTTATCGCTAGGATGGCCCGCTTGTAGTGCGCGCAGGGCTTGATGGCGAATGGAATTCATGGCGGGCTAAGACGGGGGAGTGGATTTAAGAAGGCATATTCTGGCCGCCCATGCTGCAGTTGGCAAGGCAAAGCCTTTACAACACAAGGATGGGCACGGTTTTGGGTGAGGAGGGTTTTGTGCACACGCATGTGCAATATGATGCCTTCACTTGTAGCAATCTGGCAGCTTACCGCGTGGGCACAAAATCGTGCCCACGCTACGCCCATCAGCACTAGCACAATCGCATCAATGCAATTTAATCCTTGGTTTACTCACGCGATCAATGCATTCGGCCCATGTGGATAGCCAGGTTTTAAACCAGCCATTCACAGCCACCTGATGCTTTTTATAGAGAGACCAATACATCATTTTGGCAAATTGGCCTTCTATAAATAAGCTGCCACGGGCGATTCCGCCCATCAAGCTGCCCACCGTACTGTATTCGCCTAGCGAGACTAAAGAGCCATAATCCTGATATTTAAACGCTGGCAAAGGCTTGCCCGCTAAATACAGCGGCAGGCTTTTTGCTAGCAGCATGGCTTGCTGATGCGCCGACTGAGCGCGGGGTGGCACCATGCCTCCTTTATCATCTAGCGGACATGCAGCGCAGTCGCCCAATGCAAAAATGGCTGGATCACGCGAGGTTTGCAGCGTTTTGCCCACCACCAGCTGATTCAAGCGATTGCTTTCTAGCCCAGCAATATCCTTTAAAAAATCAGCAGCCTTAATCCCCGCCGCCCACACCACCAAATCGCTTGGGATAAACTTGCCTGAAGCCATTTTCACGCCAGATACCGACACATCTACCACGCGCTCGTTGGCGTGAATCTCTACCGCCATTTTGCGCAGCTCCAGCGCCACGGCATTGGATAAGCGCTCTGGCAGCACCGATAGCAATCGAGGCGCGGCATCAACAATTACAATTTTTAAATCGCGCTCGGGGTAGATATTGGCAAAGCCAAAGCTGCTCATAATGCGTGTGGCCATATGTAGCTCGGCCGATAGCTCTACCCCCGTGGCACCGCCACCAATAATAGTCACGGTAAAGCGCCCTTCCCCCGCCTGCTTACGCCTTGCCTGCGCACGCAAGCAGCTATTAATAAAGCGCTTATTAAAACGCTCTGCCGCCACAGGCGTATCCAGCATAATGGCGTGCTCGGCGACGCCTGGCGTGCCAAAATCATTGGTTTGGCTGCCCAGCGCCATCACCAGCGCATCATATGGGATCGTTTGCTCTGGCACCAGCTCGCTGCCGTCTTCCTCATCGAGGGTTGCAGCCAGCACCACTTCTTTGCTATCCCGATTTAAGCCCGTCATGCGGCCTAGCCGATAATCAAAATGATGCCAGCGGGCCAGCGCAAGATATTCCAGCTCGTCTGAATGGCTATCTAAAGTGCCAGCGGCCACCTGATGCAAAAGGGGCTTCCAAATGTGGGTGCGGGCAGCATCAATCAAGGTGATATGCGCCTTGCCCTTGCGGCCTAGCTTTTCACCCAGTTTCACTGCCAGCTCCAAACCGCCAGCTCCTCCCCCTACAATTACGATGCGCTTTAAGGCCGCCATTGCCATCCTCCCGCTGATTGATTACCCCAATTATGCAGCAAGCTGTAATGAAAAGGGCATGTAAAACAACCATTTAAACGGGCTTGATTACAGCGGGCTAATCAGCTACTTACGATGGAGAGTATCTGGCAGCAAAGCAAACGCATCACGCCACCCTCACCTGCGCATCCCCATCCACCAACTGCCCAATCACCGCCGCCTGTGCAAAGCCTTGCTGGTGGAACATCGCCAAGACTTCAGCGGCGTTTTCTGCTGCGCAGGCAACCAATAAACCGCCAGAGGTTTGTGCGTCGGCCATGATGCGTTGCTGCCACTCTGGCACGGATGCTGCAAAATCGACGTCTCTAGCAAAGCTGGCAAGATTGCGCTCGATGGCACCTGGGCCGATGCCTTGCTCGGCAAGGCCGATAGCGGCGGATAGTAGTGGTAAGTCTTTTGCCAGCACTTGAGCAGTCAGCTTTGCGCCTCGGCATACTTCTAATAAATGGCCGAGTAAGCCAAAGCCAGTAACATCGGTCAGTGCATGCACACCCGCTAGCTTGGCTAAATCTGCGCCCACTTTATTCAGCTGGGTCGTAGTATCAATCAGCTGCTTATAGCCGGCGTCATCGAGCAGGCCTTTTTTCATGGCCGTGCCTAAGATGCCAATGCCCAGCGGCTTGCCTAAAATCAGCACATCGCCCGCTTTAGCGTCACTATTTTTTTTGAGCTGCTTGGGATGCACCAAGCCTAGAGCCACCAAGCCATAGATAGGCTCAGGCGCATCGATCGAATGCCCGCCCGCAATCGGAATCCCTGCTGTTGCACAAACGGCAGCCCCACCGGCCAAGATTTGCTGGATATCTTCGATCGGCAGCAAATTGACCGGCATGCCCACAATTGCCAGCGCCATAATTGGCGTGCCACCCATGGCGTAAATATCAGAGATCGCATTGGTGGCAGCAATGCGGCCAAAATCAAAGGCATCGTCCACAATCGGCATAAAGAAATCGGTGGTGGCCACCAGTGCCTGCTCGTCGTTTAGCCAATAAACGGCGGCATCGTCTGAGGTTTCTGTGCCCACCAAAAGCTTGGGAAATAATGCCGCCGTTGGCAATTTAGAAAGCATTTCAGATAAAACCGCTGGGGCAATTTTGCAGCCACAGCCGCCGCCGTGCGATAGCTGAGTAAGCTTGGTACTCATGGCAATACTCCTAATATTGCAAGGGATGGCCTCAATATATAAAAAGCCAAACCCTTGCCAAGGTGATTTTTTCAGCGATAAGCACAGCGCCGTGGGACAATTGGCCAACCCCTGTGCTTATAGTGAAATAATTGTGAAAAATTTGTTGGCGACCTTAGCAGACCTCCACAGCTTTGACGAGGTGATTGATGTACGCACCCCGCTTGAATTTGCCGAAGATCATATCCCCGGAGCCATTAATGCGCCGGTGCTGAGTAATGAAGAGCGGGTGATTGTGGGCACGCTGTATAAGCAAGACCCTTTTGCCGCCACCAAATTAGGCGCGGGCCTGGTCGCCAAAAATCTAGGCATCCACCTTGCTACCACCTTTAAAGACAAGCCTAAAAACTGGCGTCCGCTGATTTACTGCTGGCGTGGCGGCAAGCGCTCTGGCTCGATGACTACTTGGTTTAACTTAATTGGCTGGAAAGCGCGGCAATTACAAGGGGGCTATAAGGCTTATCGCGGCGATGTATTAGTGCAATTAGAGCAACGCCCTACCGCAGCCCGCTTTATTGTTTTAGCCGGCCACACCGGCTGCGGTAAAACACGTCTTTTACACGCGCTAGAACAAGCAGGCGCGCAAACGCTGGATTTAGAAGGCATAGCCCAACATCGCGGCTCGGTGCTAGGGGCCAGCCCAGAAGGCGCGCAACCTTCACAAAAAAGCTTTGATAGTCAGCTTATAGCTAAGCTAGCAATGTTTGACCCCAGCCAACCGGTGTTTGTGGAAGCAGAAAGCAAGCGCATTGGCCTAATTCATCTACCCGCCAGCCTAATGCTGGCCATCCGCGCCGCCGATTGCGTGCTCATTGAGGCCAGCTTTGCAGACCGCATCCGCTTTTTATGCCAAGACTATGCCCATCTATTTGAAGCGCCTGATCACTTAAAAAACAAGCTCGCCAGACTGGTCGAAATGCACGGCAAAGTGGTGTTGACGCATTGGCATGAGTTAATCGATCAAGGCCAAAAAGCCGAGCTATTTGGCGAGCTCATCAGCAAACACTACGACCCCGCCTATAAGCGCAGCAGCCAAGGTAATTACCTAAGGCTAAATGAAGCCAAAAAACTAGAAATTGATCCTTCGGGTAATTTAAATGCCTATGCTAGGCAGTTGCTAGATTTGATCTAGCCACTTAGGCCATATTGTAAAATAGGCACGGTGCCCACGCGGCATGCTCATAGGCCGCCGTGGGCAAGATCAAGCCTTGCCCACCCTTTAGGGGAGTGATGTGTTGCAAACGCCCTAAGCGCTTAGGCCCATATTTACAGCTTAAACCGCTGCACAGATTGCAATAAGCGCGCAGATAGGTTTTGTAAATCATGGGCAGATGCTGCGCTTTGCTGAATTTCCTGCGCTTCTAGCTCTGCCCTTTGGGCGATCTGCTCTACCGCCTTGGCAATTTCGGTTGTCGCCATGCTTTGCTCCCGAATCGCGCTGCCAATGCTATCCACCACGCTGCGCACCTGCTCCGCACCACTCCGAATATCTTCGATCGCCGTACCGGCCTCGTTCGCTAAAGCCACGCTGGCATTGGCCTGCTCTACGCCGCTTTCCATTTGCACAATGGCTTCTCGCGTGCCGGTTTGAATCTGCCCCACCATCACGGCAATTTCCTGCGTAGATTTACTGGTGCGCTCGGCAAGCTTACGCACTTCATCGGCTACCACCGCAAAGCCTCGGCCCTGCTCGCCCGCTCTGGCCGCTTCAATCGCGGCATTCAGCGCCAGCAGATTGGTCTGGTCGGCGATATCTTTAATGGTGCTGACGATCGAGGTGATTTTATCTGACTGACGGCCCAACTCCTCAATCCTCACCGCCGAGCCTTTCACCAGCTCGGCAATCTTATGCACCTCGGCGGTAGCGCGATGAATCACCACCGCACCGCGGCCCGACATTTCTCTGGCGGATTCTGCCAGCCCGCGTGCATCGCTGGTGTTAGCAGTGACATGATCGATCGACACCGACATTTCCTCCACCGCCGCCGCCATAGACGATGCCGATTCGCTCTGCTCGCTGGCACGCAGCGCCACTTCGGCCGAGCTAGCACTCAGGCTGCTGGCGGCTGTGCTCATTTGCCCTGCTCCGCCAATCACCTCACCAATCATATTGCGTAAGGTCTGCTGCATATCGCGCATGCTAGCCATCAAGCTATCCTGATCGCCCGCTTTACAGCTCACCATCTGATCTAAACGACCACTGGCTACGCTTTTTGCCAAAGCCACTGCCTCCTGCGGCTCCCCGCCCAGTAGCTGAAACAAATAGCGCCCAAGCATGAGTAATGCACCTGCCACCAGTGCCATCATCAGTAGGCCCAGTGGCAGCAAAACATACAACGCGCTGCGAAACTTAACGTCCACATCGTCAATATAAGCGCCCGTACCAATCACCCAGCCCCAAGGTGCAAAACCTTGGACATAAGAAATTTTATCCACAGGCTCGGTGCTGCCAGGCTTACTCCATTGATATTCCACAAAACCAGCGCCCTCGCTTCTAACCACCTTCACCATTTCCAAAAACAAAGCCTTGCCATTTGGATCTTTTAAGTTTGAAAGATCTTTACCAACCAGCTCTGGCTTAGTGGCATGCATCAGCATTTTTGGGCTTTCATCATTCACCCAAAAATACTCTTTTTTATCGTAACGAATCGCCTTTAAAGCTTGTAGGGCCGAGGCCTGCGCCGTAGCCTGATCCATTTTTCCATCACGGCTTTGCTGTTCAAAATGCGCCACTACCGTTTGCGCAGCTTCAGCTAAATTACGTACTTTATCTTTACGCCCACTTAACATTTCATCTTTAAAATGAAACAACATCAGCGTGCCCATAGTCAGAAAAGCCAGCAGAGTAATCCCAGCCACCAAAATAAGTCTGCTGCGTAAAGTCATTTGCCCCTTCATTGCATTCTCCAAAGTTTATTATTAATTACTTATCCACTGGATTATGCATGTGTAAGGATTATACGCGGCAGCCTTTCTATAATTTGTTGCAAATCCACGACTACGAGAAAGCACGTATGGCAACAGCCACGATGGCTTCGATTCCCCGCATCAAAACTCAAGCATGCAAGCCGCCATCCACCACCAAGCTATGCCCCACCACATACGACGATGCGGCGGAACTTAGCCAAAGGATGGCATTGGCAATTTCGTTCGCTTGGGCAAGCCTGCCGATGGGGATAGCTTTTGCTAGCTGCGCCTGATGCTCAAGCAAGTGATCTTCAGAGAGATGTGCCGTGCGGCGGGTGCGGCGTGGTGTTTCGGTAGCGCCTGGGCAAACCACGTTAATCCTAACGCCACGCCCGATATACTCTTTTGCCGTAGAGCGGGTTAGCCCAATCACCGCGTGCTTGGCCGCGCTATACATGGCTGCCGTTGGTGCGCCAGACAAACCATTTACCGATGACACATTCACAATCGTGCCACCACCAAAGCGCAGCATCGCCTGAATCTGCTGCTGCATACAATTAAAAACACCTAAAACATCGGTGGATATCGTGTTACTCGCCATTTCAAAGCTCATTTCATGCGTAGCTGCAGGTGTAAAATCACAAGCGGCGCTGTTCACTGCTGCATTCAACTGACCAAAATGCTCAACAGTAAAACGAAGCAAAGCAGCAACAGACAAAGGATTACTCACATCGCAGCCATAAAAAACCGCATCACCTAGCTTAGAAAGCTGCAACTGGGCCTTGGCCCCTTGTTCAACATTACGTGCAGCCACAACAACCTTAGCGCCATTCGCCACAAAAGCCATTGCAGCAGCCAAGCCAATACCTGTTGTTCCACCCGTAATTAACACTACTTTGCCGTGAATGCTTTGCATAAAACCACCTAATGACGTTGGGATGGGCTGATTATATAAGCTAGAGCCAAGTTACAAATGTTACAAAATAGTATATTTACCAAATAGCACAGCCTTTATTACTATATGTTGCTCATTTAACGGTGCAGAAAAAATCTAACTTATATATCGCCATCCACACCTAAATATGCAATATTCATTACTTAAAAAGGCACTTATTCATGCGTAAGAAAATAATATATTTAATAAAAACAATAACGCTACTAGGATGCATTAGCCCATTAAGCTATGCGGCAGCAAATATAGATCAAGACAAAATAAAAAAAATAGTAAATATAGCAATAACCCCTATTCAAAAAGAATTCAACATCCCTGGTATGGCTATTGCGATCAGCATTGATGGCAAGGAGTATTTTTATAATTATGGCCTAGCATCAAAAGAGAGCAAACAAGCCGTTAGCCAAGATACACTATTTGAAATTGGCTCGATTAGTAAAACTATGACCGCCACATTGGCGTCGATTGCCCAAATCAATGGTCAGCTTTCATTTACAGATAGTGTGAGCCAGCATTTGCCTTATTTACGTGGCAGTGCCTTTGATAAAGTCAGCCTGCTTAATCTGGCCACGCATACCGCCGGCGGCTTGCCACTGCAAGTGCCTGAAGAAATTAAGAATAATGATCAATTAATGGCTTATTTTAAAAACTGGCAACCTAGCTATGCAGCGGGCTCACATCGCGTTTATTCCAACCCAAGCATTGGCTTGCTTGGCATGATTAGCGCAAACAGCATGAATACTTCTTTTGAAGAAGCGATTGAAAAGAAATTATTCCCAGCGCTAGGAATGAAAGATAGCTACATAAATGTACCTGCAGCCCAAATGAAAAATTACGCTCAAGGCTACACTACAAAAGATGTGCCCGTCAGAGTCAACCCAGGTGTTTTAGCTGCAGAAGCGTATGGCGTAAAATCCAGCTCCGCAGATATACTGAAATTTATAAAGGCTAATATGCAGATTGGCAAAATAGATAGCAAATGGCAACAAGCACTAATCAATACCCATGCTGCCTACTATAAAGCAGGCGAAATAACCCAAGACTTAATTTGGGAACAATATGTCTATCCGGTGAAATTAAATATTTTACTGGCCGGCAATAGCAATACAATGGCTCTTCAAGCAATAGCCACCAATCAAATCACCCCACCATTAGCGCCACAAACCAATGCATGGATAAATAAAACCGGCTCTACCAATGGCTTTGCTGCCTATGTAGCTTTTATTCCAGCTAAAAAAATAGGCATTGTGATTTTAGCTAATAAAAACTATCCAATTCCACCACGGGTGACGGCGGCTTATCAAATACTAAGCCAATTAGACCCGCAGACAACGCATAAAAACTAAGCACATATCAAGCCTTGAATGCCAGAGGGAGCCAAGCGGCTCCCTTTTTTTAAGCCAGCCACGCCTTTGCAATCGCAAAGCTATCTTCAAATATCTCATAGCTTTGAATTTGGCCATCCAGCACCACAAAGCGCATCACAAATGCGCCTTGATACGCATGGCCATTCTTGTATTGCCAGGCAAAATGCCCGCGAGCGAGGGCTTCATTTTAGCCGTCGTACCAACGATCAATCACAAATTGCGTGGCATGCCCAGCGGCAGCAATCTGTTGCAAGCATTGCTCGACTTCTGTGCTGCCCTGCCATAGCCCTGCCCAAGGCACGATATGGCGATCACCCGGAATATGCCAAATGATGGCTTCGCTTAAATAATCTAAAGGCGGCTGGCCTGCTATGAAGCCAGCGATAAAAGCTTTGGCCACAGCAAGTGGGGCCAGTGGGCGCTCTGGGACTTGATAGTGGGCAAAGACTTCTTTAGCGGCAAACACGGCATTAAGCGCAGCAGGAAAACCCGCATAAACCGCAGTTTGGATCAGCACTTCGATGATTTCTTCGCGGCTTAGCCCCACATTTAAGGCTGCTTCTAAATGCACTTTTAATTGCGGTGCGGCATTGCCCATGGCGGCCAGCATGGCAACGGTGGCTAGCTCTCTTTGCGCAAGAGAAAGCCCTGGACGGGAATAGATTTCGCCAAAGGCAAATTCGATAATATAGCGGCCCAGATCGGGCGCAATATCAGACAGGCTGGCCATCACCCGCTCCCCTGCCTGATCGTCGACTTCTTTAAGTTTTTTCCAGCCAGATAGATGTTCGTAGTGCATTGCATTCCCCTAAGTTGAAGAGAATGACGCTTCCATTTGCCGGTAAATCTCAATTTTGCCCTGTAGCAGCAGTAAGTTTTCCTGCAGGCTGTCAATTTGCAGCGCAACGGCGGCGGCGTGTGCTTCCAGCATTTCACGCCTTGGTACTAAGCTATCCGGTGTATGCCCCGCCCGCCGTAAGCTGGCATAACGCTGCATATCCACAATGCCCATGCCAGTTGAGCGCAGCCGCAGTAAAAATGCGATCCAGCCCAAATCCTCATCTCGATAACGGCGCTGGCCATTTAAGCCACGCGGCACGGCATCGATCAGACCGATTTTTTCGTAATAGCGCAGGGTATCTATGCTTAAACCGCAGTGCTCTGAGACTTTGGAAATAGATAAGGTCATAGGAAATGCAGCATAAAAGCTGGAGTGCGCTCCAGCGCAAGGGGAAGTTTGATTTAGCTAAAGGGCACGACATGCCGTGCCCTACCATCTACCACATGCTCCCGCCCCCATCAAACAGGGAAACGTGGCCCTTGCAGGGCTAGCGTGCCGCTACGCCCTTCTAGCTCGCCCATTTCTACGCTGTGATAAGGCAGGCTGGTGGTGTCTAATGCGTTGAAAAGCTCAAGGGTTGAAACTAACTTATAGCCCTGTGCCTGCCAGCCTTGCAGCAAGCGTTCAAATGCCGGTAGCAGCTTCATGCCTTCTAACTCGGCGTGCAGGGTGTAGACGTGGCCGAACTCTGGCTCGGCGGCGGTGAGCTTCAATAGATGCTCGTGGACATTATCTGGCGTTAAATCCCCCACGCCGATCAGCTCATCCAAGGTAGGCAGAGTGGTAGGTAGCTGCACACAGCGCACGGGTTCGCCCTTCACAACCGGCCAAAATGGATGGGTGCCGCGCGTATCCGATGCGTAAGTTAAAGCCATACGCTGCTGGTGGCGATAGGCTTCTGGATTCATTTGCCAGCCTGCTGCACCGTGGGTTTTAGCAGCTGTGCCAAATACTTCGGCAAAGCGATCAGCGGCCAGATCAATCTGCTCGCGCGTCCAAGCGGCCGATTCACCCGCCACATAATCCTGCCACTTAATGTGATCCCAAGTGTGAATGCCCACTTCAAAGCCGCTTGCCGCCACGCTGCGTAAGATATCGGCACAGCGGCGGCCAATATCTGGGCCAGGGAGCAGCGTGCCGTAGAGCAGGGTTTGAATGCCGTAATGCTCCACCACCGAGGTGCGCGATACTTTTTTCATAAAGCCAGGACGAAACACGCGCTTAATGGCGCGGCCAGTGTGATCTGGCCCTAGGCTAAATAAGAAGGTGGCATCGGCTCCCATGCGTTGCAATAATTCAACGAGGCGGGGCACGCCTTCGCGCGTGCCGCGATAGGTATCGACATCAATTTTTAAGGCAAGAAGTTTCATTAGCGCTTGTTTTTTTAATGAGTTTGGGGGGAAGAGGCAGCGGCATGTTGCTACCTTTTTAGCATTTCTTGTTGCATCGCCATAAACTGCTGGCGAATCTGGCTGCGCATGGTATCCAGCGCAAAGCCAGCCAAAAAACCCGATTCAGGCTGCCATTCTGCGTGATAGCTTATCACGGTCTGACCGGCGCTTACTTTAAGCTGTGCAATACTCTTATAGGCATCGCTGCCACCCACTGACGTAGCCCTGATCTCGCTATAAGGCTTTAGATCGATATCACGCATCGATTCATAATGGTAGTTAAATAGGCTTAACGGCACGCTGATGACTTGGGCCACACGCAGGTGATCGCCATTTTGGCTGAGAATATGGCTGCTTTGCAGCTGCGGCAAAAACTGCGGCATGTGTTCAAAATCCACCATCACCTGCCAAGCCTGCTCCTTGCTGACTGCCACGCTAAATTCAGCATCAATTTTTACTAAATCAGCGTCTTTATGGGCTTCCACTTTTACCTCGCTGGCGGCGGAAAAAGCAGAAAACAGTAAGGTAATCAAAACTAGTTTCATCGAATCACCTTTAAAATAGACAAGCCCAGCTCGTAAACCGAGCCCTGCTCAATCTGGTGGCAGCGCACTACCCTTACCCGCACAGCCAGTGGCTCTCTTGGCCCAGCACCATCTGATGGCGGCATCACAAACAGATCAAATTTTTCATCGGGCCGTGGCACATAGTTGGTCTCTACCGTTAATCCGGTTACGCTTAAATCAGTGCAGTTACCGTAATATGCAGGACCAAAATCCAGAGGCCTTATTTTAACTTTGCACTTAACGGGAATGCGCAAGGCATCGCGTTTATTGTGGTCATTCAAGCCGGCTTTCATGGAGAAAATCCTGTTGGATGGCGCTCGAAAAAGAAAGAATATCAGCTAAACTTGTTTTCTGATTATGTCTCTTGCTCAATGAGCTCTGTGCAGATGGGTTTCTTAAGTGTTGGGCTTGGTTTTTGAATGTGTAGGGCGGGTGAAACCCGCGAGCCATGCTGAAGAAATACGCGGGTTTCACCCGCCCTACGATATTTATAATGAAATTGAGCAAGAGACATAATCAGGACTTGTTTTATGCCGTATTCACAATCTTAGTTCGAGAATGCCCCAAGGAGGAGAGATCATGTCGGATATTTCTGGGATAAAATCCTACGTTGTTAGCCTAAATCAAGCGCTCAAACAAACATCAACGCAAACCACTCAGCAGCTAGAACAAATTGCCTCACGCGTGGCAAAAAAAGCAGATGCCGCCACCGATGTAGGCCTCGCCAGCATTCAGCGCGCCAACGCAACCAATGAGGCGCTAGGCGAGTATCGCAATAAAATTGATACTTTTGCTTAATAAGACATTAAACAACACATCATTGATTCGGCTTGCCTTTACCCGCAGCCGCTAATGGGCGCATCACGATTGATATCGGATGCGCCCGTTTGGGCTATTTAAACATCCCGCGTTACACGCAAGACTTCTTCTAGCGTTGTTTCACCCTCTAAAACACGGCGAACACCATACTGACGCAGGCTTAGCATGCCTTGGCTGCTGGCATAAAGCTTCATCGCCTGCTCGGTAGCCCGCTCATGCATCATGCTACGCAGCGTTTCATCAACCACCAGCAGTTCATACAAGCCACTGCGGCCACGATAGCCGCTCTGCTTACATTCAGGGCAACCTACAGCACGATAAATCAGCTTGTCGCTGCCTAATTGCTCAGTGGTTAAAGCATCTGCTGTATGTAGCTGACGGCAAGCTGGGCATAAGCGACGGGCTAGCCGCTGGGCCAACACACCTAATAAAGACGATGCCAGTAAGAATGGCTCGATCCCCATATCCACCAAACGCGTCACCGCACTGGCCGCGTCATTAGTGTGCAGGGTGGCCAACACCAAGTGCCCCGTCAGCGATGCTTGCACGGCAATTTGCGCGGTTTCTAAATCACGAATTTCGCCAATCATCACCACGTCTGGGTCTTGGCGCAAAATGGCCCGCAGCGCACGAGAAAAAGTCATATCAATCCGCGTGCTAACTTGGGTTTGCCCCACGCCATCTAGATCGTACTCAATCGGGTCTTCTACCGTCATGATATTGCTGGATTGTGCATCCATACCGCTCATCGCGGCATACAGCGTGGTGGTTTTCCCCGAGCCAGTTGGCCCAGTCACCAAGATAATGCCGTGCGGCTGAGCGAGCAGCTTTTCTAAAGTAGCCAGCGTATCTGCCGCCATCCCCAGCTTGGCAAGATTTAAGCGCCCTGCTGATTTATCCAATAAACGCAGCACCACGCGTTCGCCGTGACCAGTAGGCAGGGTAGACACCCGCACATCCACTGGGCGGCCCGCTATGCGTAAGGTAATCCGGCCATCTTGTGGCAGGCGTTTTTCGGCGATATCGAGGCCCGCCATCACCTTAATCCGCGATACTAGCGCGGCATGCAAGGCACGCTTAGGCTCGATCACATCGGCTAGGCGGCCATCGATACGAAACCGCACTACCGAGCGCGTTTCAAATGGCTCGATATGCACATCCGATGCGTTTTCACGCAGGGCTTCGGTAAGGAGCGCGTTAATCAGCCGAATAATCGGCGCATCATCTTCGGTTTCAAGCAGATCTTCAATTTCGGGCAAGTCTTGCGCAAGGCGGGATAAATCTAGATTTTCTTCCAGATCATCCACCACCATGGCCGCGCCGCTGCCTTGGCCAAATAATTGCGATAGCTGCGCCTCAAACTCAGCCGCGTCAACCACCGAGATATTTAATGGCCTAGCAGCAACACGGCGTAATTCGTTTAAGGCAGAAAAATCCCCGCCTTTACGAAACAGTACCGAAACCGAATCGGCCTCATGCAAAACATCCACCACGCCGCGATCGCGGGCAAAGTGATACGGCACTAAACGACTCATGGTTTAACTACCGGATCTGATGGAGTAAGCGGCGTTGCTTTGCGCGCATCAATCACTTCGGGCAAGGCCACCGCAGGCATTTCTGGCAAGACAAAGCTCGCTGGACGCTCAAAGTGATTTTGCTCAGCACGTAAATACTGATAGCGATCAGATGAGAGCGCGCGTGTTGCATCGGCATCTCTTAGCACCACAGGGCGTAGAAACACCATCAGATTTACTTTCTGTGATGAACGATCCTCATAGCGGAAAAAAGCCCCCAGATAGGGAATATCGCCCAGTAAAGGTACTTGGCTGCGCTTTACCGTTACCCGATCCTCGATCAGCCCACCCAGCACAATAATCTGCCCATCATCGACTAATACTTTGGAATCAATCGAGCGCGTTTTGGTCGCTAAACCCGCACCATTGGTAATCACCGATGGATCGATGCTTGAGACTTCCTGATACACCGTTAACGTAATACTGCCGCCTTCCGATACTTGGGGGCGAACGCGTAATTTAATCCCTACATCTTTACGCTCAATCGATACAAATGGATTGGTATTGGCATTAGCAGATGCCTGCGAGCCAGTAATGATCGGGATATTTTGCCCAACCATGATCTTGGCTTCTTCATTATCCAAGGTCATTAAATTTGGCGTGGAGAGCACATTGCCATCACCACTATCTTGCAGTGCGGAGGCTAACACCCCCAAGGTAGGTGTGCGGCCATTTACTGGATTGCCATTGAGAATACCCAAGCTTAAGCCGCCCGGAATCACCGATGGATCTTTAGTGGCAATCCCTTTAAGCAAAGAGCCCAAGCCATTTAATGAGGCAGCGCCCACGGCAGAAACGTTTTCGTTGCCCCCAGCCAGCAGCCACTGCACCCCAAACGCCCCCGCCTTCGATACATTCACCTCTGCAATCATCGCCTCGACATACACCTGAGCACGGCGCACATCCAGCTTATCGATCACCGAGCGCAGGTTGTTATAGATATTGTCCGGCGCGGTAATCACCAAGGAATTGGTCATATTGTCGGCTTGAATCATCACATTTACGCCGCCAATTTGTACATTTGCTGCGGCGGATGTAGGCGCGGCTGGCGCACTGGCTGGCATGCCCCCAGCAGGGCTGGCGCTCATGCTGCTTGCAGGCGCGGCGGCCGTTGAGCCAGAATCTTGCCCGGTCATAATCCCCTTTAGGGTATTGGCAAGCTTGGCGGCTTCGGCATTTTTTAAATACACCACATGGATATTGCCACCTGATGAGCCTTGGTTATCCATGGTTGCGGCCAGCTTTTTAATTTGCTGTGCATGGGTTAAATTTTCACTGCGCACCATCAAGCTATTGCTGCGCAAATCCGGCACCACAATACTGCGCTTTACACCTTCGGCCGCAGGCATACTTTGGTTAACGCCCTGTACCATAATTTCTGGCATTAGGCGCGCCAAGTTTTGCGCCACATCCACCGCCGAAGCATATTTGAGCGAAACGGAAAAAATATCTGAGCTGGCAGGCTGATCAATTCGCTCAATAATCTGATTTAGGCGGCGGATATTGTCCGCATAATCCGTAATTACCAGCGTATTGCTACCTGGATAGGCCGCAATCGTATTATTCGGGCTAATCAGCGGGCGCAGAATCGGTACCATTTGCACCGCCGATTCATACTTCATCGGGTAAACCTGCGTCACCATGCTGTCACCTGATAACTTCATGCCGCGATTACCGGTATTACTGTAATGCTGCTTGGCATCGGCTTCTGGCAGCACCTTCACCACCCCACTCGACTCCACCGCAGTAAAACCTTGCTGGCGTAAAGCCGATAATAAAATCGGAAAAACCATTTCTTTACTGACGGCTTGGCTAGACACAATATTTAAAGTGCCTTTTACCCGCGGATCAATGACAAAGTTTTTACCTGAAATCAAACCAATCGCTTTAATGGTGGATTCGATATCAGCATTAACAAAATTAAGCGTGACTTTATCATCGGCAGCAATCGTTAACTGGGATGCTAAAAGGCAGGCAAGTAGGAAGGGGCGCAGAATCATGGGATTTAACAACTCAAGGCTGAATAAGATATTGCAAATTGACCGAGCTGCCGTTGCGAAGCACAACGAGCAACACTTGGGGCTGCTGACTAAAAACAGTATAAATCAAAGAAATATCGGCGACTTGAGCCAAGTTTTGGCCATTAATCGTTTTAATCACATCGCCGTTTTGTAATTGCAACAACCTAGAAAAAGGCTGAGTCGCAATATTATCAATTTGGATACCGCCTTCACGGTAAGTAGATAGGCCTTTGGCCCAATCCGCCACATTAGCCCCCTGCATCGCTCCCGCTAATTGGCCACGCGAAAGCGTTGCTTGAGCCGCCGCTGCAGCAGGCGCATTATTTGAAGGGGTGGCAGGGAGTAAAGCGCCGCTAGCTAGCACAGGCACGCTGTTGTGGCCTTCCAACATCAAGGTTTGACGACGACCGTTATCATCTAACACCACATGGTCGGCAGCAATTTCAATCAGTTTGATATTACCTTGCAGAGTTTGCCCAACTTGCGCCGCCACAGCGCTGGCTTCCAGCCCAGTAAAAATCGCCGCCCCATAACCTTTTTGCCCCGCAATCACCGCTAAAAGCTTTGCTTGCAGCGTTGAAACGGTAGTGGCTTGGCTAGTATCACTACCAAACCAATCTTGTGCCACAGAAAAATCTTGTGCGCGCTGAGCAGATATTTCTAAAGGAAGAATCAAGCGTAAAGCCTGAGGACTCGGCTCAAAAACACGCCAAAATAGTCCGGCCAATAGCCATAACAATACGCAAAGTAAGACTGGCTGTACTTTTGCTATAAGAATAGTGAGATGAGACAGTCTGAAAGCTTTCACGAAGACAAGGTACTTTGCACAAATGGGAAGCTCATTTATACCGTAAAGCCCCCTAACTGACTACCGCATAGATATTTCAATCAAAAGGTGTTGACACGTTTTTTAGGGCATGATCTAATGCGCACCTCTTTCGAGACAGGGTAAGCAGCTCAGTAAGCAGGGCCGCTATTCGGTAGCTAAAGATTTGTTGTTTAAGAGGTGACGTAGCTCTGTTGCTAGAGTTGTCTCCTTGTACGTTTGATCTCTTTAAGCGTACTAAATGTTTTATAGATGGGTGATTAGCTCAGTTGGTAGAGCGTCTGCCTTACACGCAGAATGTCGGCGGTTCGACCCCGTCATCACCCACCACTTAGCAATAAGTGTTGTAGTAAGAATTAGTTATGCAACTGAGGAGTGGTAGTTCAGTTGGTTAGAATACCGGCCTGTCACGCCGGGGGTCGCGGGTTCGAGTCCCGTCCGCTCCGCCAACTCATAACTGGTTTGTTTTACAGATTTACAGATGGGTGATTAGCTCAGTTGCTAGAGTTGTCTCCTTGTACGTTTGATCTCTTTCAGCGTACTAAATGTTTTATAGATGGGTGATTAGCTCAGTTGGTAGAGCGTCTGCCTTACACGCAGAATGTCGGCGGTTCGACCCCGTCATCACCCACCACTTAGTCGAATAAGTGTTGTTTTAAAATACCGCTGCGGAGTGGTAGTTCAGTTGGTTAGAATACCGGCCTGTCACGCCGGGGGTCGCGGGTTCGAGTCCCGTCCGCTCCGCCAAGTATCTTTGGATTTGTTGTATAGATGTATTAATGGGTGATTAGCTCAGTTGCTAGAGTTGTCTCCTTGTACGTTTGATCTCTTTAAGCGTACTAAATGTTTTATAGATGGGTGATTAGCTCAGTTGGTAGAGCGTCTGCCTTACACGCAGAATGTCGGCGGTTCGACCCCGTCATCACCCACCACTTAGCAATAAGTGTTGTAGTAAGAATTAGTTATGCAACTGAGGAGTGGTAGTTCAGTTGGTTAGAATACCGGCCTGTCACGCCGGGGGTCGCGGGTTCGAGTCCCGTCCGCTCCGCCAACTCATAACTGGTTTGTTTTACAGATTTACAGATGGGTGATTAGCTCAGTTGCTAGAGTTGTCTCCTTGTACGTTTGATCTCTTTCAGCGTACCAAATTTTTTATAGATGGGTGATTAGCTCAGTTGGTAGAGCGTCTGCCTTACACGCAGAATGTCGGCGGTTCGACCCCGTCATCACCCACCACCCCTTCTGCGTTAGCTCTGTCCTTCGTATCAAGCCTCCCTAAAAACATTCAGTAAGTCGACTAAATCCCAATACCATTCATCTATTTGTTGTTGCACAACCACTATTTTTTTGTTTTTTATGCTTCAGCCATCGCAAAGAAGAGATGCAACCGCTAAACTGGCAGCCTCTTAGCAAGGTGGTAACCATTTATGAATTCTCCCCTTGCCATGGCCTCACGCATATCAACACGCATCATCTCTCTTGCACTTGTTGCAGGCGTTGTGGCCTTGCTCTTATTTATCTTAGCTGAACAGCTAAGCCCAATTGCCTACCTGCTTGAAGCATGGTTCGCTGCTTGTGCGATTGCTCTTGTCTTACGCAAAAAGCATAAAGCCACTCCAAACAATCCAAATACAGAAACTGGTGCGCTAGATGATATTGCCTATTGTTTGCCCGACCTAATCTGGAAGATTAACTTTGCCAGCCGCAGCGTCAGCCCCTTAAACAATGTTTTTGCCGATATCCATCCCCTAGCTACTGAAGAAAACAAAAAAATATCCGTACTCTTTCCGCCTAGGATTTCACGTCAGTATCTAGAAGCCCTGATTTCTGTACAAAGCACCCAATGCACTCAGGCATTTGAATATCAATTAAGCGGTAGCGATCAAGTTAAACGTTATTTTGAAGCACGCTTACTGCCACAATCATCCCGTGAATGCTTGGCGATGATTCGTGATATCACCCATGTAAAGGACACCGAGCAAGCGCTGCTTAATCAACAATTGTTTGTGCATCAAATTATTGATTCCAGCCCTAATTTAATTTTTGTACGCGATAAGCATGGCCGCTTCTTATTAGTAAACCGTGCTACCCAAACACAATTGGGGCATGAATTATTAGTGCAATCGCATATGGGCTTAGTTGATTCGCCACAGCCATTTACGCTGGGTGATAAAGACGTGCTAGAAAATGGCGAAACCATACGCCATTTAGATTCATGGATCATGCCAGATAATCAATTGCATTGGTTTGATATCACCAAGCTACCGATTGTGCGCGATGAAAACACTTATATTTTATCCATTGCGATGGATATTTCGCACTTAAAAAGCACCGAAGCCGCGATGGAGCATTTCCAACATTTAGTCCGCGATGTGGCAGATGCCCTACCTGCGCGCTTTTTCTTAATTGAAAAAGGCCTGATTACCTTTGCAAACAAGGGTGCAGAAGAATTATTTAATCAAAGCTCCCTAACAGGTAAAACAATAGATAGTTTGATTGATGCAAATGCAGACCCTAGCAGCTACCAAATCATTGATATCGCCAGTAGCTCTAATCAGCTACTTATTTTTAAATAAGCAGCTGATCAGAGCTAATAGCAAGATTCTACAATGAATGTGCTAGCCCATATTCGGTGAAGGACATGCATGCCTGTTTATTAGTACAAGGGCTTATTTGCTATAAACCAGCCATAAATTCGACAGGCTGCTTGCCCTTAGCCTATCAACGGCGCTAGTAAACCTTTATGCCACCGCATTAATATGACATTAATTAATCGTAGACATTTTTTAAGCCTATCTGCAAAAACAGCGGGGAGCACTGCCGCGCTGGCAATGATTCCTGCCTGCATCACTAAAGCACTGGCGATTCCTGCTCACAGCCCAACCGGCACCATTAATGATGTACAACACATCGTTATCTTGATGCAAGAAAATCGCAGTTTTGATCATTATTTTGGCAGCCTGCACGGCGTGCGCGGTTTTGGCGATAAACTGGCGATTCCGATTGTGGGCAATCAATTAGTCTGGAATCAAAAAGATGCCAGCGCTAAGATTATTCCGCCTTATCATCTCAACACCCAGCTCACTAGCGCTCAGCGCGTGCCCAGCTCCCCGCATACCATGCCCGATGCTCACTCTGCATGGGCGGGTGGCAAAATGGGAGAATGGCCCAAATACAAAACGCAGTTCTCTATGGGCTATTACCAGCAAGAAGATATTTCGTTTCAATTTGCACTCGCTAATGCATTTACCCTTTGTGATGCTTACCATTGCTCCTTTATGGGTGGAACGCATCCAAATCGCATTTATCTATGGACTGGCATGATCGATCCCAGCGGTAAACACGGTGGGCCTGCGATTAATAATAGTGGCTCAGATAAAAGCTTACCCCCTAAGTATTCATGGACAAGCTATCCAGAGCGCTTGCAAAAAGCTGGTGTCAGTTGGCGGATCTACCAAAATATTGAGGATAACTTCAATAACAACTCCCTTGATGGCTTTGCAAACTATCGACACGCTGCGGACGGCAGTGCGCTCAAGCAGCAAGCAATGTCCACTTGGAGCATGGCGCAGTTCGCCAGCCATGCCGCAGCAGGCAGCTTGCCCCAAGTTTCATGGCTGATTGCCCCTGCCAAAGATTCTGAGCACCCAGCGCCTTCTAGCCCCATTCAAGGTGCGGATTACACTCAGCGGGTACTAAATGCACTGACCGCCAATCCAGAGACTTGGAGTAAAACTGTTTTATTGGTGATGTTTGATGAAAACGATGGCTTCTTTGATCACGTCCCCCCCCCTGCCCCGCCGAATAAACACGCCGATGGCGGCTATGCGGGGAAATCTACCGTTGATACATCGCTTGAGTACCATATCAATGGCCAAGTGTATGGGCTTGGCCCACGCGTACCCATGTATGTGATTTCTCCTTGGAGCAAAGGCGGCTGGGTCAATTCAGAAGTATTTGATCACACCTCGGTGATTCAATTCCTAGAAAAACGCTTTGGGGTATTTGAGCCCAATATCAGCGCTTGGCGACGTGCGGTATGTGGTGATTTAAGCTCAGCGTTTAATTTTGCCGCCCCCAATGACTTAAGCCACGCACCGCTGCCCAACACCAGCCATGCCGACACTATCGTCAAACAGCAAAGCAAATTACCTAGCCCAAGCGCACCGCTGATCCCACACCGCCCCAAACAAGCACAAGGAATTCGCCCTTCACGTGCGCTACCCTATGAGCTGCATTGCCACGCCCAAATCCACGACAAGCAATTAGAGCTCATTTTTAGCAATAGCGGAAAAGCCGGTGCCGTCTTCCACGTTTATGAACCGCTTAATCTAGAGAATGAGCCGCGCCGCTATACCGTTGAGCCAGGGAAAACCTTATCGGACACATGGGATTACCACCAGGATCAAGGCCACTATGACTTATGGGTACTAGGGCCAAATGGCTTTCATCGTCATTTTCAGGGGCATGCCAATACTGAATGCAAGGTAGAAACGCACATTAAGTACGCAGCAAACGGTGAAATTCATTTGCAATTACAAAATACCGGCAAAAAGGAAGCTAGCTTAATCATTCGCGCCAATGACTATCGTAGCGACGGGCCTTGGCCGTTAAAAATAGCAGCGGGCCAAACCATAGAGCATGAATGGAGCTTATTTGAGAGCTATCAATGGTATGACTTTAGCGTAAGTGGCAATCATGGTTTTATACGGCGCTTTGCTGGCAGAGTTGAAACCGGCCAAGATTTAATTAGCGACCCAAGTAATGCTGGAACAACAACAAAACCAAGAAAAAAATTGAGCCGCTGACCTTAAGCGGTGAGCCCTAATCGCATCCCCCACTAAAACCAGCCTGAGTCATATCTAGGTAAAAGCACTGCAAGCCTAACAATCCTTTACACACAGCTGATGAATATTAATTTAGCATTAGCCACTCATTTACACTGGGCTTAAACCATGTCATCACTTCGACGTTTATTTCAGTACGCGGGGGTTTATCGCCGTGATGCTTATTTAGCCAGTTTATTCTCGATCATTAATAAGTTTTTCGACATCTTGCCCGAGGTATTGATTGGCGTTGCCGTAGATGTGGTGGTCAACCGCGAGGCTTCTTTTTTAGCCAAGCTAGGCGTGAGCGATAGCTTTCACCAGCTACTCTACCTTGGCGTCATTACCGCACTGGTGTGGGGCGGTGAATCTTTATTTGAGTATCTATTCCAAATTCGCTGGCGCAATCTTGCACAAAATTTACAGCATGACCTGCGTTTAGACGCATATCGCCATGTGCAAAAGCTGCCATTGTCTTACTTTGAAAATAAAAGTACCGGCAAATTAATGGCAATTTTAAATGACGATATTAATCAGATGGAGCGCTTCTTAAATGGCGGAGCCAATAGCATTATTCAGGTGCTTTGCTCCACCGTTATGGTAAGTGCAGTGTTTTTTTATATCGCGCCGCAACTCGCCCTGATTGCCCTTGCCCCTGTGCCACTGATTTTACTCGGCACATTTTGGTTCCAACACCGCATTGCCCCCCGCTATGCCACCGTGCGTGAAGCCGCTGGGGTAATTTCTGGCCGGCTTAATAATAATTTACTTGGCATTGCCACCATTAAAGCCTTTACTGCCGAAGACTTTGAAGCCAGCCATATATCAGACGCCAGCAATCATTATCGGCAAAGCAACCGCAGCGCCATTCAACTCTCCGCAGCCATTATTCCTGTTATCCGCATGGCGATTTTATCTGGGTTTGTGGTCACACTGGTTTATGGTGGCTATCTGGCACTGAACGGTAAAATTGGCGTAGGCAGCTATTCGGTATTAGTGTTTCTAACCCAGCGTCTACTATGGCCACTCACCGGCCTTGCAGATATCGCCGATCTTTATCAACGCTCCATGACCGCCATCGAACGGGTGCTGGATCTGCTTGATACCCCCATCCATATCCACTATGAAGGCCAACCATTAGGCCAAATCAAGGGCGCGCTCAGTTTTGAGCACGTTAGCTTTAGCTATGGCGAGCAGCCCGTTCTAAAAGATATCAGCCTGCATATTGCCGCAGGGCAGACCGTGGCTTTTGTTGGCGCAACCGGCTCGGGCAAAAGCACGCTTCTCAAGCTATTACTGCGTTTTTATGAACAACAGCAAGGTAGCATTAAGATTGATGGTATTGCCAGCCAAGACATCGCCCTACTCGACTTACGCCGCGCCATTGGCTATGTAGGCCAAGATGTGTTTTTAAGTGATGCCAGCATTGCCCAAAATATTGCCTATGGCCAGCAAGCGGCTGATATCAAGGCGGTAGTGGCCGCGGCGCGTGCAGCAGAAGCACATGAGTTTATCGAGCGTCTACCCCAAGGCTACGACACACAAATAGGCGAGCGCGGGCAAAAACTATCTGGTGGGCAGCGCCAACGCCTCGCCTTGGCACGCGCCATCTACAAAAACCCTAAGATTTTGGTGCTGGATGAAGCCACCAGCGCAGTAGATAACGAAACCGAAGCCGCCATTCAAAGATCCCTAGATCAAATCGCCAAAGGTCGCACCACCTTGGTCGTCGCCCACCGCCTATCTACCGTGCGCAATGCGCATTGTATTTATGTGATGGAGCAAGGCGAAATTATTGAAGCGGGCACGCACGAGCTATTGCTAGCACAAGAAGGTAATTACGCCGCGCTATGGCGCTTACAAACAGGGCTAAGAGAAAATGATGCTGAGCTGGTTTAACCGGTAAAAGACGCTCATCAAATGGACGGTATGGTGACATAAACACTGTGGTGCAACTTACAATCATCAGCTATATTTTGGCTTGCTGCCTTGATTGAAAGGAAATAGTGATGCGTTTATCTTACTCTGGCTGGCTGGCCAGCGTTTTATTCACCAGCCATCTTTATGCAGAAACCATCATCATCAATGCCGAAGATGATTGGGCCCCATTTTCGTCTATGCGTGCAGATAAACTTGGCGTTGAGGGGCTATCACCCAACCTAGTAAAAGCCGCGTTTAATAGCCAAGGCATAAAGGTGCAATTTAATGCAGTGCCTTTTGCCCGCTGCTTAAACGAGGTAGAGCACGGTAAAGTGGTGGCCTGCTTTGATACATCGATCACTGAAGAGAATAAAAATAAATTTATCTGGCACAAAACACCTTTATTTGAAGAAGGCTTATCTATTTTTGCCTTAAGTGAATCCACTGAAAAAAACCTTACCCCACATGATCTAGAGGGGAAAACGGTAGGCCTGACTCATGGTTATACCTACCCCAATATATTAATGGATAATAAAAAAATCATTAAAGACAGTTCTCCTTTTGATGACACACAGTTAAAAAAACTCATTTTAAAACGAATTCAATATGCTGTTATCAACACCACACCTGGCACATTATTGATTAATGGCAACCGCAACTATAAGGATAAAGTTAAAATTGTTGGTTTAGTAGAAACCAGTGTCTTTTATTTAAATTTTTCCAGAAAACACAAAGATGGTCAGCGAATGGCGGACATTTTTGAAAAAGGCATGAAAACGATAAAATCAAATGGCACATACAACCATATTGAAACAGAATTCAAACTTAAGAATGACCTTGTTAGCTCAATTAAAAAATAAACTGATTAAAAAACACAATACATTTAACTTGCAAACCATACATCACACTAAAAAATTATTTAATATATATCAACCTATCACATATGCATGACATGTACGGAATATTATATAAATTAAAATAAATACTTTGCACAAAAACTTAAATTTAAATATTTAAATCCATTAAAAAATTATCAATAAAAATTGAAACATCATTTTT
Organism: Iodobacter sp. CM08; assembly: GCF_033446605.1. Lineage (NCBI taxonomy): Bacteria > Pseudomonadati > Pseudomonadota > Betaproteobacteria > Neisseriales > Chitinibacteraceae > Iodobacter > Iodobacter sp. CM08. The sequence goes on from NZ_JAWQUO010000011.1 coordinate 135,733, forward strand.
ATTCCATCAACGGTTAAAAAAAATGACAATAAAAATGCCAGCCAAATTAAGCGATATTATTGATGCTATTGATTTTATTAGTGGTGACTCCAGCCAAAGTAGCGAGGCTTTTATTCAGATAGCCAGTGGTCAAGTTTTTATCCGCTCAGAATACTTAGATAATATCGAAGATATCAAACTTCCCACTAATCTAAGCGATAAAAATCTCTACCTATCCTTGCCAAGCAAGCATGATTTAGACTTAGCCTCAAAACTACCACTGACTTTTACCAATCAATTTGCACCTGATTACTTTAATGAAGTGCATTCAATGTTCAAGCATCGTGGTGCTTTTGGCCGTTTTAAAGATTGGGCAGATCGCCATCAATTATTAAGTGCTTGGTATCTGTTCGAAGAAAAAAGCACCCAAGCTGCAATCAAAGATTGGTGCCAAGAAAATGACATTATCTTAGCAGAGGAAAACTAACCCTTGCTTAGCTAAGCAGCACTTGAGCCATTAAGCAGCGGCTCTGCTGCTGCAAATACTAATAAATGCTCCAATAAAGCGCGCACCCTAGCAGGTAAATAACGCTGCTGGGGCCATACGGCATAAATGGTCCTTGAATCTGCTTGCCAATCAGGCAATACCTCTTGCAACTCTCCAGAGATTAATTCATCACAGCAAAGAGACACAGGACAATAGCTAATCCCTATTCCTTCTTTTGCCATATGCACGGCGAGAGATAATTCATTCACTCTAAATTTAGCTTGAGCCTGCAATACAAAAGCCTCACCGCTTTGCTTATGGTGCAAATGCCAACGAGCCATAGGTTCGGCAACAATCAAGTGATGATTAGATAATTCTTCTGGTATTTGAGGCTGACCATATTGCTTTAAATACCCGCTAGCCGCCACCATCACCCAATGCACCTCCCCTAAGCGGCGCTGATTAAAGCTGGAATCTTGTTGCACACCCGCTCTAATGGCTAAATCTGCTCCGCTGCCCAGTAAATCTTCCTGCAAATTACTCAGCTTTAGCTCCAATTGCACTTCAGGAAACTTTTGCATAAAGCTAGCCCAGCACTCTTTAAACAGGCCATTGGCTAAAGTAATGGGAGCCAACACCCTTATCAATCCCGCCACACTATGCTGTGTAATATCTAAGGCTTGGGTGGCCTGCTGCAGGGCTTGCAATAAGGGGCGGCATTGCTCGTAATATTGCCGCCCTTCACTGGTAACTTGCATACGCCGTGCACTGCGGCTAAGTAAGCGGCAGCCTAGCTGCTGCTCTAATTTTTGCAAACGCCGTGTCAATGTTGCCGCTGGCAGGCTCATCTTTTGCGCAGCAGCACTTAAACTACCCGCCTCAACCACGGCAACAAATAAGGCTAGATCATCGAGCATGATTTCATTTATGGAATTTAAGTTTGATTTATTGATTGTATTTTCATTTAGATGCTTTTGCTATGCTTATCCAATCTTAAATCAAGCAGGATTCATCATGTCAGATACACAAAAACTACGCTGGGTGTTCTCATTTTTGATGTCTCTACTGATGTCTGCGGTGATGAGCGGCTGGGTCACTTGGATTGTTGCAGGGCTAAATGCCCAGTTTTTACAACATTGGTCACGCGCTTTTATCATGGCTTGGCCAGCGGCGTTTACCATTGTGATGCTCTGCGCCCCCAGTGTTCAGCGCCTAAGCCAGCGTTTAGTTCTGCAAAAAAGTAGAACTTAAACCTTGCCATCACATACCAAAATAAGTCGACAAAAACCACCATTAAACCTAATCGCTTATTCACTATTTACTCATTTATAGTAAAGCAGCTTATCCGCTTAGGATATTTACACTTATTGCACGTGGGTTTTGTGATTTACGTAGATAAACTATTTTGCCTAAGAAAACGCTATTTTGTTCCGTTTCGTCATTCCCGCGCAGGCGGGAACCCAGCATTTACGCTGGATCCCCAATAAAATATTCAGAGATAACGATTTAATCAACGTTTCTAATGATTAATTAAGAAGAGTAAAATGCCCCAATTACGACTCCCCTACTTTGATTTATCTAGTGATGCTCTTGCTGGATTACGCAGCGTAAAAAATTATTTAGAGCATAGCTCACTTGATCAAAATCTATTGGAATGGCTTAATTTGCGGGTATCGCAAATAAATGGCTGCTCTTTTTGCCTAAAACTACACAGCAAAGCATTAAGAAGTAAAGGAGAAGAAAATGAGCGCTTAGATAGCCTAATGGCTTGGAGAACGAGTGAGCTATTTAGCCCTAAGGAACGCGTGGCGCTGAATTGGGCTGAATCACTCAGCCGTATTTCAGAAACCCACGCACCTGATGTGGATTTTGCGGCATTAAAGGCGTACTTTAGTGATCAAGAAATATCAGATCTTACCTTTGCAATTGCCAATATGAATGCATTAAACCGTATTGCAATTGCAATGCGCCAATAGCATTCAATTGATTATCAATGCAAACTATTTTCTAGCATTAAAAAGCCATGCTCTATTTCTTGCATCACCAATTTTGCCATATCGGATAGCATTTCAATTTCAAATGCATTGAGCTGGCGCGGCACGCTATCAATTAAACAAAGCGTGCCTAATTTAGCCCCATTACTGGCAACTAATGGCGCCCCAGCATAAAACCTAATTTGCGGATCGCCCGTAACCAAAGGATTATCAAAAAAACGCATGTCTTGTAACGCGTCTTCAATCACAAAAACCCCATCTTGCAAAATAGCATGACCGCAAAATGAAATATCCCGCGGCGTTTCTTTGGCACCTAGCCCACAAGTCGATTTAAACCACTGCCGCTTGCTATCAATCAAGCTAATTACTGCAATTTTCACCCGAAAAAAGGCAGCCGCAGCGATGGTAAGGTTATCAAAACGCGCTTCAAACGGAGTATCCAAAATCAATAGCTCTCGCAGCGTTTCTAGGCGCAAGGCCTCGTTTGAAGGTATAGCCGGCACCTGCATACACAATCCTGTCTAAAAATAACAGGTGCCATTATACTCTTGAAATCTAGTTGCAAGCACAACCACCATGAAGATGTGACTTAGTGGTAAGTACAGCAAACTCCGGCAAACGACCATGCTCACTTAAGTGCTGGCGTGCTTGGCGAGTAGCCTCCAGCATATTGGCAAGAGCAGCTTCGGTTTCTGGCCAGTTACGCGTTTTTAAGCCGCAATCTGGATTGACCCACAGTTGCTCAACGGGCACCACCTCAGCGGCCTTGGCAATCAGACGCAGCATATCTTCTACCGGCGGAATACGTGGGCTGTGAATATCATATACACCAGGGCCTACTTCATTTGGATATTTGAAGGTACCAAAACCTGTCAGCAATTCCATATCTGAACGGCTGGTTTCAATGGTAATCACGTCAGCATCCATAGCGGCAATCGCTGGCAGAATATCGTTAAATTCCGAATAGCACATATGGGTGTGAATTTGCGTTTGATTAGCAACCCCAGATGCCGAGATACGGAAAGCGGCGGCGGCCCAATCCAGATAAGCGGCCCAGTCACTCTTTTTCAGCGGCAGGCCTTCACGGAAAGCGGGCTCATCAATCTGGATAATGCCAATACCGGCGGTTTCCAGATCCACCACTTCATCACGAATCGCCAGCGCAATTTGCTGTGTGGTGACCGAACGCGGCTGATCATCACGCACAAACGACCATTGCAAAATAGTCACCGGCCCTGTCAGCATGCCTTTCATTGGCTTTTGCGTAAGGCTTTGCGCGTATTGCGTCCACTCTACCGTCATCGGCGTTGGGCGGCTCACATCACCAAACAATACCGGCGGTTTTACGCAGCGGCTGCCGTAGCTCTGTACCCAGCCAAACTGGGTAAAGGCAAAGCCAGATAATTGCTCGCCAAAGTATTCCACCATATCGTTACGCTCGGCTTCGCCGTGTACCAGTACGTCAATACCCAACGCTTCTTGCTTATCCACCGCAAGGCGAATCTCTGCCTGCATCTGGCTAATATAATCAGCCTCTGCTAACGTTCCTTTCTTAAACGCGGCGCGCGCAGCACGAATTTCCTTGGTTTGTGGGAAAGAACCAATGGTGGTGGTTGGCAATGGTGGCAGATTAAAGCGCGCTCTTTGCTCAGCCTGACGCGTGGCAAAGATAGCATGACGACGGGCATCTGCATCGCTCAGTGCGGCAATGCGGGCGCTAACAGCGGGGTTATGAATTCTAGGTGAAGCCTTGCGAGAAGCCACTTTAGCCGCGTTTGTCGCCAGCTCAGCACTGACATCTGCGCCACTCAGTGCGCGTTTTAATACACTGATTTCCTGTAGTTTTTGCTTAGCAAACGCTAGCCAGCCTTTCAGCTCATCATCTAGCTTGGTTTCCTGCGCCAAATCAACCGGCACATGTAATAGCGAGCACGATGCGGACAACCAAATATTGCTACCCCGATGCGCTTGTAAGCGCGCCAAAATAGCGGATAAATCGCTAACCCAGATATTACGGCCATCCACCACGCCCAGCGATAAGACCTTGCTACTTGGCCAGTTAGCAGCGAACACATCCAGCTGTTGCGGTGCACGCACTAAATCGAGATGCACACCGGCTACCGGCAGATCACGCAATAAAGCGACATGAGCCGAGACCGATTCAAAATACGTAGCCAGTAAGATTTTTGGCCCAGTATGAGCAAGGCTGAGGTACGCTGGCTCAAATGCCGCTAGCCATTCGCTTTCTAAATCTAAACCTAAGATAGGCTCGTCTAATTGCAGCCATTCCACGCCCAGCTTGGCTAGGCGCTCTAATATACGATTGTAAGCTTTCAGCACTTTAGGCAGTAGGCTGAGCTTATCAAAAGCAGCTTGCTCTTTTGACTCTGACTTAGCTTTGGCTAGATAAAGAAAAGTCAACGGGCCTGGCAGTACTGGCTTTACCGTGTGCCCCAGCGATCTAGCTTCTTCAATTTCATAGAAGAACCAATCTACGCCACCGGAAAAATCGCTGTTTTCATCCAACTCAGGCACTAGATAGTGGTAGTTGGTATCAAACCACTTAGTCATTTCTTGAGCAGGCTGGGCCACATTGCCACGCGCCAGCTCAAAATATTGTTTTAAGCTCAGGTTTTTAGCATCAAAGCCAAAACGGACAGGCAGCACCCCCAGCAGCGCAGAAGCATTCAGCATCTGGTCGTACCAAGCAAAATCACCCACGGCAACAAAATCTAAGCCCGCTTCTTTTTGCCATTGCCAGTGCTGGCGGCGCAGGCAGCTACCCGTTTGCGCCAGCGCGCTTTCATCGATCTCCCCCTTCCAGAACTGCTCAACAGCGAACTTCAGTTCACGCTGAGCGCCAATACGCGGGAAGCCAGTAATATGAGCAGTAGTCATAGAAAACTCCGAATGTTATGAAAATAATTTTTCATGAAGATGATTTGTATCATGCATGCTAGATTGGTATGATTCAAATTCATTATTTTCATAGCAATGATGAATTTTACTCAACAAAATAAAACCTTATACTTTAATAAGTAAGGAAGCTAAACCTTGAAGCACTGAGAACAGCAAAAACAGCGAAAATCCCTTAAAAAAACCTAAAAAATAAGCCCTTAGCTTGTAAAACACTCAAAAACTAAAGCCAAGCCACTTAAAGGGATAAAATTTTCTCTATAAAGCGCCGTACCTTCTTGGATCGAAGTGGTTCAAGATTTGTGTTTTGACTCATAGATAACGCCACTAAAAGATTAGCCATGCAATCAATACTCGAACTTCGCCACCTTAAAACCCTACTCGCCATTCGTGAGTCTGGTAGCCTGACCCGTGCTGCAGAACGCTTGCATCTGACGCAATCTGCGCTTTCGCATCAAATCAGGTTATTAGAAGAGCATTACGCGCTGCCGCTGCTGATCCGTAAATCAAGCACTAAATCTGCCACACTCCGGCTCACTCCGGCAGGAGAAAAACTGGCCCTATTGGCTGCAGAAGTATTGCCACGCATAGAGCAGACCGAACGCGATATCGCCAAGCTCAGAGAAGGCGAGGCAGGCCAGCTGCGCATTGCCGTGGAATGCCACACCTGTTTTGACTGGCTGATGCCTGCGATGGATAACTTTCGTGGCCACTGGCCTGAGGTAGAGCTGGACATCGTGTCTGGCTTTCATGCCGACCCAGTGCAGCTTTTATTTGAAGAACGAGCGGATTTAGCGATTGTTTCCGAAGCTGCAGACGAAGCGGGAATCAGCTATCAGCCGCTATTTAGCTATGAAATGATCGCCCTGATCGCCAAAGATCACCCACTGGCAGCCAAAGCCTATTTAAGCGCCGAAGACTTTGCCGATGAAACGCTGATTAGCTATCCCGTTCCTGATGAAATGCTTGATTTATTAAGAAAGGTGCTTAAACCTGCGGGCATTAACCCCAAGCGCCGAACCACCGAACTGACCGCAGCTATTTTGCAGCTGGTGGCTAGCCGCCGTGGCATCGCTGCCCTACCTAGCTGGAGTGTGCAGCATTATTTGGAGCGTGGTTACGTGGTTGCTCGGCCCATTACCGCTCAAGGTCTCACCTCGGATCTTTACGCCGCCATCAGCCACGCCCAAGCTGATACGGCTTTTGTACGTGACTTTGTGAGTACCATGCGCGAAGTCAGCCATATCAGCCTACCCGGTGTGACGCTGTTATAAACACCCTAGGGGCACGGCATGCCGTACCTCTACAAAAAACATGGGATAATCGCGGCCTATCTTACTGTTTGTAGCCCATGCATACTCTTTCTCAATTACGCTCTGGCCAGCTGGCGGGGGTTTCTCGACTTGATTTGTCTTGCGGGCTCACTGAATTTCCTCAAGAAATTTATCAACTGGCTGATTCTCTAGAAATCCTAAATTTATCAGGTAATGCGCTCTCATCCCTGCCGGATGACTTGCCGCGGCTACACCAGTTAAAAGTGATTTTTTGCTCAGACATGTTCACGCCGATTGAAATTTGACCCACCCTGCCGATCGAATTTTGACCCAGGGCCGAGCGTTGCTTTTTATCGGAGCAACTGTGGATAAGTCTAGCAAATAGCGGGCCACTCACCCGCTATTT